>DATCGH010000596.1:0-2151 GCA_036509055.1 Caldimonas sp. | reverse complement strand
GACCCGACCAGCATCGAGCTGCTGCAGTACGCGATCGGCGCATCGAGCCGGCGCTGGATCGTCACCGCCCGCGCCGGCGAGGTGTCGCCCGCCGGCCGCACCCTGCTCGACGAGGCGCTCGCGCCCGGTGCGGCGGAGTGGGTGGCGCTGGCGCCGCTGTCGCTCGCCGACGCCGGCGAGATCGTCGATTCGCTCGGCATCGCGTCGCTGCGCGGCCAGGCGACGGCGGCGACGCTGCTGCGCCACTGCGGCGGCAACCCGCTGTACCTGCTCGAGACGCTCAAGGGCTGGCTCACCGGCAGCGACGCCGCCGGCGGCGCCACGCCGCCGACGCGGCTGCCCATCCCCGGCACGCTGCACGCGATGATCGAGCGCCGCATCGGCCACCTCTCGGCCGATGCCGTGCGGCTGGCGCGCTGCGCCGCGATCGCCGCGCCCGACTTCTCGATCGAGCTCGCATCGCACGTGCTCGGCCTTCGCACCCTCGATCTCGCCGACCCGTGCGCCGAGCTGGAGAACGCGCAGGTGCTGCGCGACGGCGCCTTCGTCCACGACCTGATCTACGAATCGGCGCTCGCCTCGGTGCCCGCGCCGGTGGCGCGCCAGCTGCACGCCGAGGTGGCCGCGTTCCTGCAGCAGCACGAGGGCGAGCCGGCGCGGCTCGCGCAGCATTGGGTCCAGGCTGGCCAGTGGCTCCCGGCCGGATCGGCCTTCATGGCGGCGGCCGAGCGCTCGCGCCGCACCTCGTCGCTGGCCGAGCAGTGCGTGCTGCTGGCCGAAGCCGCGAGCTGCTTCGAGCGCGCGGGCCGACCGGCGGAGCGCTTCGAGGCCTTGCTGCAGCGGGCGCGCGCACTCACGTCGAACGACCTCGGCGCCGATGCGAGCAGCGCGGTCGAGGCGGTCGAGCAGGCCGCCGGCAGCGACGAGCAGCGCCTGCTCGCGCTCGCCGCCCGGCTCGAGCTGACGCTGACCCGCTACGAGCTGCACGAGTCGCTGCGCCTGGGCGAGCAGGCGATCCAGTCCGCGCGCCTGCTCGGCCGCAGCGACCTCGAGCTGCGCTTCGCGATCATCCTGTCGGGCGCGCTCTGCGATGCGCGTCGTGCCGACGAGGCCGTGGCGCTGCTCGCGCCCCACGCGACCTGGGTGCGCAGCCACGCCGAGGTCGAGCAGCAGTGGGAGTACTGGGCGGCGACCGCTTTGGCGCTCGACTACGCCGACCGACTCGCCGACGCGATGCCCGCCTGGGAGGCCGCGCGTGCCGTCGGGCAGCAGGCCGAGCGACGCGACATGATTTGGAAGACGATGGCCAACAGCGCCTCGACGCAGGCCAAGATGGGCCTGGTGGCCGAGGCCGCGCAGGCGGCGGAGCAGGCGCATCGGCTGGCCCGGGCCTCGGGCGAGCCCGTGACCCTGCGCGTGCTGCAGATGCAGGTGACCGTCGCCCATCGGCTGCGCGACGTCGGCCGCTTCGGCGACGCGCTGGCCCTGCTCGAGGAGGCGCTCGCCGGCTACCGCGCGACCGGCGCACCGCAGTCCGACCATGCGCTCGCCGAGCAGCGCCTGGTGGTGCTCTACCAGCAGCTCGGCCAGCCGGCGCGCGCCCTCCACCTGCTGGCCCCCGAGCGGCCGGGCGTGCCGCCCGGCGTGGCGATGATCCGGCTCGCGCACCGCGCCGAGCTCGAGGCGCAGATGGGCCGCGACGGCCTGGCGATGATGCGCGAGGCGCTGAAGATCATTCCCAACGCCGACGACATCTTCCATCGCATCACGACCCTGTTCGCGACCCGCCTCGTCCCGGCCGACGAGGGCGAGGCGATGGCCGCCAACCTTGCGCTCTGGGCGACGGCGCGCGAGCGCCACGGTGTCGCCCTTTCCGGCCATGTCCGCGCCGCGGCCTGCGCGCTCGCGCTCGATGCGCCGGCGCGGGCGCTGCCGCACGTCGAGGCGGCGCTGCGCCTCGCCCGGCGCTACCTGCCCGACAGCTTCTACCTGCCGGAGATGTGGCTGGTGGCGGCGCGCACCTCGGCGACGCTCGGCCGCGACGCCGCCGCGCGCAAGGCCGTCGCCGATGGCCGCGCCTGGGTCGAGCGCGCCCACGACACCCAGGTGCCGGCCGAATTCCGCGAGAGCTTCCTGCGCCGCAACCCGGTC
>DATCGH010000595.1:0-2500 GCA_036509055.1 Caldimonas sp. | reverse complement strand
GCCGAGGCGCGCTTCAGGCCGTGGTCGGCGAGCATGCCCACCACCTGCTCGGCCTGGCCGAGGGTGCGCACGAACGGCACCATCACCTCGACGTTGTCCAGGCCCATGTCGCGGCGGACCCGGACCAGGGCCTCGCATTCCATCGCGAAGGCCTCGCCGAAGGCCTCGCTGACGTAGCGCGAGGCGCCGCGAAAGCCGAGCATCGGATTCTCTTCCTCGGGTTCGTAGCGCGAGCCGCCGATCAGCTTCTTGTATTCGTTGCTCTTGAAATCGGAGAGTCGCACGATCACCGGCTTGGGCCAGAAGGCGGCGGCGATCGTGGCGATGCCCTCGGTCAGCTTGTCGACGTAGAAGGCGCGCGGCGAGGCATGGCCCCGGGCCACGCTCTCGACCGCCTTCTTCAGGTCGGCGTCGATGTTCGGATAGTCGAGGATCGCCTTAGGGTGCACGCCGATGTTGTTGTTGATGATGAATTCCAGGCGCGCCAGGCCGACGCCGGAATTCGGCATCTGCGCGAAGTCGAACGCGAGCTGGGGATTGCCGATGTTCATCATCATCTTCACCGGCGAGTACGGCAACTCCACCCGCTGCACGTCGCTGACCTCGGTCTCGAGCAGGCCGTCGTAGACGTAGCCGGTATCGCCCTCCGAGCAGGCGACGGTGACCAGCGCGCCCTCCTTCAGCGTCTCGGTCGCGTCGCCGCAGCCGACCACCGCCGGGATGCCGAGCTCGCGAGCGATGATTGCGGCGTGGCAGGTGCGGCCGCCGCGGTTGGTGACGATTGCCGCAGCGCGCTTCATCACCGGCTCCCAGTTCGGGTCGGTCATGTCGGTGACGAGGACGTCGCCGGACTGCACCCGGTCCATGTCGGCGACCGAATCGACGAGCCGGACCGGACCGGTGCCGATCTTCTGGCCGATCGCCCGGCCGGTGGCGAGCACCGTGCCCGTGCCCTTGAGGCTGAAGCGCTGCTCGACCTTGCCTTCGGCCTGGCTCTTCACCGTCTCCGGTCGAGCCTGGAGGATGTAGAGCTTGCCGTCGACGCCGTCCTTGCCCCACTCGATGTCCATCGCCCGGCCATAGTGCTTCTCGATCACCAGGGCGTAACGGGCCAGCTCGGTGACGTCGGCGTCGCTCAGCGAGTAGCGGTTGCGCAGCTCGGTGGCGGTGTCCTGGGTGGTCACCAGCCTGCCGTGCTCGCGCTGCTCCTCGGCCGAGGCGAAGCCCATGCGGATCAGCTTGGAGCCGAGGTTGCGGCGGATGATCGCCTGCTTGCCGCGCTGCAACGCCGGCTTGTGAACGTAGAACTCGTCGGGATTGACGGCGCCCTGGACCACGGTCTCGCCGAGGCCGTAGCTCGAGGTGATGAAGACGACATCGGTGAAGCCGCTCTCGGTGTCGATCGTGAACATCACCCCGGCCGCGCCGACGTCGCTGCGCACCATCCGCTGCACCCCGGCCGAGAGGGCGACGTCGCTGTGCGCGTAGCCCTTGTGCACCCGGTAGCTGATGGCGCGGTCGTTGTAGAGGCTGGCGAAGACCTCGCGCATCTTCGCCAGCACCTGGTCGATGCCGGAGACGTTGAGGAAGGTCTCCTGCTGGCCGGCGAAGGATGCATCCGGCAGGTCCTCGGCGGTGGCCGAGGAGCGCACGGCGAAGGTCGCGCCGGGGCTCTCGGCCGCCAGGCGCTCGTACTCGCTGCGGATCGCCGCCTCGAGGGCCGGCGGGAACAGCTGCTGCTCGATCCAGCCGCGGATCTCGGCGCCGGCCTCGGCCAGGGCGCGCACGTCGTCGGTGTCGAGGCGGACGAGGCGCTCGCCGATCCGTTTGGCGAGCGCGCCTTCAGCCAGGAACTGGCGGAAGGCATGTGCCGTGGTCGCGAAGCCGCCGGGGACGCGGACCCCGGACTGGCTCAGCTGGCTGATCATTTCGCCGAGGGATGCGTTCTTGCCGCCGACCGCCTCGACATCGGTCATTCTCAGGTGTTCGAAGCGGGCGACGAGGGCGGACGCCAGGTGGGTGGATGACATGGGAACACTCGAAGGTCGTGAAGAACCGGTGCGTGCGGGCCTGGGGCGCGTCGGGCGAAGCACGGCCATCGACCGCTTGTCGCGCGCTTCGACCCGGCGACGATGGGTCGCGGGGGAGCGCTGCGGGGGCGGGAGGCGAATCGCATGAGCGAGGGCTGCCAGGGTCGAGGCCCGCCGATTCTACGGTCCGGCCCCCCGGCTCCTTGTCGGCGGCGACGCCGCGGCACGGTGTCATGATCGCTGACATGAGCGACGCCCCCCTGCTCCCGACCGCAGCTTCCTTCCCGGCCGAGGCCGCACCCAGCCCGCGCTACACGGTGTTCTTCATCTCCGACGGCACCGGCATCACCGCCGAGACCTTCGGCAACTCGATCCTGTCGCAGTTCGCGATCAAGCCGCGCCACGTCCGCCGGCCGTTCATCGACTCGACCGACAAGGCGCACCAGGTGGTGCGCGAGATCAACCACACG
>DATCGH010000594.1:0-2423 GCA_036509055.1 Caldimonas sp. | reverse complement strand
GGACCGATCCGCTGATGTACCAGGGCGGCAGCGACGACTTCCTCGGTCCCTGCGACGACATCGTCGCCGGCAGCACCGACTGGGGCATCGACTTCGAGGCCGAGGTGGCGGTCATCACCGGCGACATCGCCATGGGCACGGTCCCCGAGGCGGCGATCGACGGCATCCGCCTGCTGATGCTGGCCAACGACGTCAGCCTGCGCAACCTGATCCCGGGCGAGCTGGCCAAGGGCTTCGGCTTCTTCCAGAGCAAGCCGGCGACGGCGTTCAGCCCGGTCGCGATCACGCCCGACGAGCTCGGCGACGCCTGGCACGGCGGGCGCCTCCACCTCGACCTGGAAAGCGTCTGGAACGGCAAGCGCGCGGGCCTGTGCAACGCCGGCGAGGAGATGACCTTCCACTTCGGTCAGCTGATCGCCCATCTCTGCAAGACACGCAACTGCCGCGCCGGCTCGATCGTCGGCAGCGGCACGGTCAGCAACAAGGATTGGGCGCGCGGCTACTCGTGCATCGCCGAGAAGCGGGCGATCGAGACGATCGAGGGCGGCAGCCCGCAGACGCCCTTCATGCAGTTCGGCGACACCGTCCGGATCGAGATGAAGGACGGCCGCGGCCAGAGCCTCTTCGGCGCGATCGATCAGAAGGTCGCGGCGGCCGGCAAATGAGCGAACCGCTGCCGCGCATCGGAACCCGCTGCCGCGCATCCGCATTGCGCCGCGACCCGGCTCCGGCCCGCGTTAAGCTTTTGCCATGCGCCTCCTGTTTCGCTTCCTCGCGCACCTGATCCCGGGGCGCGCCGCCCTCGCCGGCGCCTTCGCCGCGCTGCTGCCCTTCGCCGCCGCCCTCGGGGCCGATGCGGCCGCCGGCACGGCCTGTCCGCCCCCGCCGCAGCAGCTCACCAGCGAAAGCCTGAGCGCCGGGATCCGCAGCGCCAAGGACCACGGGTTCCTCTGGCGGATCACCAAGGACGGACGCAGCTCGTATCTCTACGGCACGATCCACGCGGCCAAGGCCGAATGGATGTACCCGGGCCCGGTCACCCTCGATGCGCTGAGGCGCAGCGACACCCTCGCGCTCGAGCTCGACGTGCTCGACCCCGATGTCCAGCGCCGGCTCGCGGCCAGCATCAGCGGCCAGAAGAAGGAGCCGCTGCCGCCGGCGCTGGTGAAGCGCATCGAGCGCCAGCTGAAGGCGCAGTGCGCCGATGCCGAGACCTTCGCCCGGTTCGCGCCCGAGTTCCAGATCGCCTCGCTCAGCGTCATGGCGGCGCGCGGCGACGGGCTCGATCCGGCGCACGCGATCGATCTGGTGCTCGCCGTGCTGGCCCGCGAGTTCGGCAAGCCGATCGCCTCGCTCGAGACGCCCGAGCTGCAGATGCAGGCGCTGCAGATGCCCTCGCAGGCGGAGACGATCGACTTCGTCAGCAGCAGCCTCGACGACCTCGAATCCGGCCGCACCCGGCCGATGCTCAACCGCATCGCCAAGGTCTGGACCGACGGCAACTATGCCGAGCTGGCGCGCTTCGAGAGCTGGTGCAACTGCGTCGACACCGCGACCGAGCGGGCGGCGATGAAGCGCATGCTCGATGACCGCAACCCGCAGCTCGCGGCGGCGATCGACAACCTGCACACCAGCGGCACCCGGGTGTTCGCCGCCGTCGGCAGCCTGCACATGATCGGCCCCAAGGGGCTGCCGGCGCTGCTGCGCCAGCGCGGCTATCGGGTCGAGCAGGGCGACTTCGCGCGCTGAGCGGCCGGGGCCGATCGGCGCTTGCGGCCGGCCCGGCTGGGGCGACAATCGTCGAGCGCCGAACGAGAAGCGCGCCAAGGAGACAGACGATGGCCGATGCAAGCAGCTTCGCGAAGATGGTCCCGGGCTTCGATTTCCTGCAGAGCCTGGTGAAGAACGCCGGCACGGCGATTCCGGGCATCGGCCAATGGGTCGCACCGACACTCGATCCGGCCGAGCTGGAGAAACGGATCAACGACCTGCGCACCGTCCAGTTCTGGCTCGAGCAGAACGCGCGCATGCTGGCGACGACGATCCAGGCACTCGAGGTGCAGAAGATGACGCTCTCGACCCTGAAGACGATGAACGTACAGATGGGCGACCTGCGCGATTCGCTGAAGCTGAAGCTTCCGATCGACGCCGGGCCCGCGTCGACGGCGGAGAAGAAGGCGGCGCCGCGCGCGGCCAAGGCCGAGCCCGCTCCCGGCGGCGTGGTCGACCCGATGCAGTGGTGGGGCGCGCTCACCAGCCAGTTCGCGCAGCTCGCGACCTCGGCGATGAAGGACAGCGCCACCGACGCGGCCAAGACCCTCGCCGGCAGCATGCTCAAGCAGTCGTTCGACAACGCTGCCGCCGGCTTCAAGGCGGCGGCGGGCGCGCCGGTCAAGGCGGCCACCGCCGCCGGCGCGGCCGCG
>DATCGH010000593.1:0-2637 GCA_036509055.1 Caldimonas sp. | reverse complement strand
CGTCGCGGCCCGAAAGCAGCAGCTTGCCGAACGAGGTCTGGTCGTAGAGCGCGACCGCCTCGCGCGTGGCCCGCTGCTCGGCGACCACGTCGGCCAGCCAGTGCGGCTTTTCGAGGGTGTGCGGATGCACGGTGCGGGCGGCGCCCGGCGGCTTGCCGGCATCGGCGCGAATGAAGTAGTTGGCGCGCTCCCAGCCGTTCTTCGCGCCGAACACCGCGCCGCGGGCGGCGAGCAGGTCGTAGAGCGGCGAGGTGCGCAGCGGCCGTGCGGTCTCGAGCTCCTGGCGCGGCCAGCGCATCGCGTAGTGCAGGCCGAGGGTTTCGCCGGTGCGCTCGGAGAGCAGCTTGCGGTTGGCCATGAACGGGCCGAAGCGGCGGATGTCGACGTCCGAGAGGTCGCTCTGCGGGCTGCCGGCGACGATCCATTCGGCCAAGAGGCGTCCCGCGCCGCCGGAATTGGCGATGCCGGCGGAGTTGAAGCCGGCGGCGACGTAATAGCGGCCGAGCTCGGGCGCCTCGCCGAGGATGAAGTTGCCGTCCGGCGTGAAGCTCTCCGGGCCGTTGAGCAGCATCTTGACTTTCGCCGTCTCCAGGCAGGGCGTGCGGTGCATCGCCGCCGTCATGAGCGGCTCGAACTGGTCCCAGTCCTCGTCGAGCAGCTCGAAACGGAAGGTCGCGGGGATCGGGTCGACGCGCCACGGCTTGGCCTGGGGCTCGAAACCGCCCATCACCAGCCCGCCGACCTCTTCCTTGTAGTAGATATAGCCGTCGGGGTCGCGCATCACCGGCAGCATCGGATGCACGCCCTCGATCCGGTCGGTGACGATGTAGAAGTGCTCGGCCGACCAGAGCGGCACGCTCACCCCGGCGAGCGCCCCGAATTGCCGTGCCCACTGGCCGGCGCAGTTGACGACGACCTCGCAGGCGATGTCCTGTTCCTCGCCTTCGTGGCGGACGCGCACGCCGGTCGCAGTCCGGCGCGGGCCGTCCGCCGCGGCGGCGACGCCGATGACCTCGACGCCCTCGACGACCTTGACACCGCGCTGGCGCGCACCCTTGGCAAGCGACATGCAGAGGTCGGCCGGATTGGCCTTGCCGTCGCCCGGGATCCAGATCGCGCCGGCGAGGTCGTCGGTGCGCATCACCGGGAACAGCTCGCCGGCGCGCGCCGGGCTGATCTCCTCGCACTCCACGCCGAAGCTTCGCGCCAGGGCGAGTTGGCGGCGCAGCACCTTCATCCGCGCCGGCGTGCCGGCGACGTTGACACTGCCGCACTGCTTCCAGCCGGTGGCCAGCCCGGTCTCGGCCTCGAGCGAGGCATAGAGCTCGATGCCGTATTTGCTCATCCGCGTCATGTTGCGGTTCGGCCGCATCTGGCCGACCAGCCCGGCCGCGTGCCAGGTGGTGCCGCAGGTGAGGGCGCCCTGCTCGAGCAGGAGGATGTCGGTCTCGCCGAGCTTGGCGAGGTGGTAGGCGGTGGAGCAGCCGACGATGCCGCCCCCGACGATGACGATGCGGGCCTGGCGGGGGAGGGTCATGGCGACGAGCTTACCGCGAGGCATCGTCCTACGTGCCCATGCGCCGATGCGGCGGTTGACGTCGATCGCGGCGCGGTCAAGCTATTGAATTCGGCCGCGCCGATCGACTGCACCGAGCTGCATGCAACCTCCCGCGGCGGAATCAACTCAACCGAAGGAGAGCTCCATGAGCTACATCGATGGATTCGTCGTTCCGGTTCCGGCCGGAAACAAGGAGGCCTATCTGAAGGCGTCGCGGAAGATGACGAAGATCTGCAAGCGCCTCGGTGCGACCCGCATGGTCGAGTGCTGGGGCGACGACGTGCCCGACGGCAAGGTCACCGACTTCAAGCGCGCGGTGGATGCGAAGGAGGGCGAGACGGTCGTCTTCTCCTGGATCGAGTGGCCTTCGAAGGAAGCGCGCGACAAGGGCAACAAGGCGATGATGGAAGACCCGGAAATGAAGGACATGGACATGCCGTTCGACGGCAAGCGAATGATCTATGGCGGCTTCGCGACGCTGCTCGACACCGCCGCCGCCTGAGTTCTGCAGAGGAGATCGACATGCTGAACGACTACGGGGCGATCGCAACCGTCGCCGTCAAGGATCTGAAGAAGGCCGCGGCGTTCTACGAGCAGACCCTCGGCCTGAAAGCCAAGAGCAGGGAGGGCGACGAGGTGATTTCGTACGCCAGCGGGAGCACCCTGCTCAACGTCTACCGCTCGGAGTTCGCGGGCACCAACAAGGGCACGGCCGTCTGCTGGGCGGTCGGCGACCAGGTGGATGCCATCGTCGATAGCCTGCGGTCGAAGGGCGTTGCCTTCGAGCACTACGAGCTGCCAGGCGTGAAGCGCGAAGGCGACGTGCATGTCGGGCACGGCATGCGGGTCGCCTGGTTCAAGGATCCGGACGGGAACATTCTCAATATCGTCAGCGGCTAGCTGCGCGTCAATCGCAGCGAGACCGGATCGGATCGGGCCGGCGGGGCGCTCTGCTTCGCTCATGTCCCCCGATCCGTCCACCGCCGAGATGCTCTTCGCGCAGAACCGGTCGGCCACGGCCATCGGGCGGGCGACGGAGCGAAGTAAAGGAGGAGAAGGCGGCCGCAGGCCGCCTTCGG
>DATCGH010000592.1:0-9249 GCA_036509055.1 Caldimonas sp. | reverse complement strand
CCATCGCGCGGGAAGATCGCGATGCCGACGCTGGCGGTGACGAAGCACTCCTGCATGCCGATGATGATCGGCAGGCGCATCGCCTCGAGGATGCGCTCGGCGACGCGCTCGGCGTCGCGCTCGTCGGCCACCTCCGGCAGCAGGGCGACGAACTCGTCGCCGCCGAGCCGGCCGACGGCCTCGAGAGTGCGGTGCGAGCGCACGCCCACGGTCTCGAGCGAGCTCTCGAGCACCTGGTCGGAGTGGCGTACGCAGGAGCGCAGGCGCCGCGCCACCTCGACGAGCAGCTCGTCGCCGGCGCCGTGGCCGAGGGTGTCGTTGATGACCTTGAAGCGGTCGAGATCGATCAGCAGCAGCGCCACCTGGTGGTTAAGGCGGCGGCCGTGCTCGAGGGCCCGCTCGGCTCGCCAGATGAGCTGGCGCCGGTTGGGCAGGCCGGTGAGGGTGTCGAAGTTGGCCAGGTGGCGGATCCGGTCCTCGGCGAGGCGCCGGTCGGTCACGTCCTGGACGATGCCGGTGTAGCCGATCAGGTTGCCGTGCTCGTTGAACTCGGGCTCGGCCTCGAGGTGGACGATGCGCTGCCGGCCGTCGGCGAGGCGCGCATGGATGTCGGTGGCGAGCACCGTGCTGCGCTCCATGGCGTTGTGCGTCAGCTCGATGAAGGCGTTGCGCTCCTCCTCGGGCACCATCCTGAGGAGCTTCCTGAAATTGAGCGGATGGTCGGGGCCGACGCCGAACACGCGCAGGCCTTCGATCGAGAACACCGGGCCGCCCTGGCCCCGCTTCCAGTCGAAGCTGCCCATGCGCGCCAGGTCCTGGGCGCGGGCCAGGCGCGACTTGCTGCGCTCGAGCTCGACCCGGGTGCGCGAGGCGCGCAGCAGGTAGCGCAGCCGCCCCGAGAGCAGGCTCCACTGGGTCGACTTGACGAAGAAGTCGGTGGCGCCGGCCTCGTAGGCACGGGTGATCGAGGCGTCGTCGTCGAGGCCGGTCAGCATCAGCACCGGCAGCGACTCGAAGCCGGGCAGGACGCGCAACTCGCGGCAGGTCTGGAAGCCGTCGAGGCCAGGCATGACCGCGTCGAGAACGACGATGTCCGGCAGGAAGTCGACCAGCGTGGCGATCGCCTGCTCGCCGCCGGTCGCGGTGGTCACGGAGAAACCCTGGTCCTCGAGCGCCACCGAGGTGAGCAGCAGGTTGACCTCGTCGTCGTCGACGAGCAGCACCTTCGGCCGCTCGGGAAGGTCTTCGGAGAACGGCTGGTTGCGTGGGGTCATGGGCGAGCCGGCCCCTGCGCCCGGCGGGCGGGGCGCGTCCCTTCGCGGGACGGCAAACGAAGTGAGGGTGGCAGCTTCATCCGGCACTCCGCATGGGCTGCACCGCTTGTAGCACGACCGCCAGCTCGCGGTCCACGTCATCGAGCAGCGTTGGCAGGCCGGCGAAGGCCTCCTGGCGCACGGCGACCTCGATTTCGGCACAAAGTCTCGACAGGCGCAGGGCGCCGATGCTGGCCGACGAGGACTTGAGGGTGTGCACCGCGTGGCGCACCGACTGCATGTCGTTCTTCTCGCGCGCATCGACGAGCTGGGCGCCGAGGCGCACGACCGAGCTCTCGAAAGCGCGCAGCACCCGCTCGAGCAGCTGGTTCTTGCCGGCCGGGTCGAGGTCGCGCAGGCGCTGCAAGGCGCCTTCGTCGAGCACCGGAATGGGGCTGGGGCTCACGCTGTGACTTTTTCGAAGGTGAGGGACATGGCGCGCGTCGGCAAGGCAGGACCACGCGGGTGCGCGGTGCCTGCCGTACGTCTCATTTTCGGCGGGAAGCGCCCGGACTTGAACCGCGCCGGCGAAGGGCGCTGCCTACAATCGTTGCCGATGTCTCGCGTTGTCGCCGCCCGTCCTGCCCTGGTCGCGAATGCATCGCTCCGGACCCGGAGCGCGACGCCGCCGTGCTGATCGGCAGCGGCGACATCCTGCCGATCGCCCTGGGCCTCGTCGCGGCTGCCGCTGCCGGCGCGGCCGGCACCTGGTGGCTGCTCCGCCGCCGCCCTCCCCGGCCGCCCGGCACCGCCGCCACGCCGGGGGCGATCGAGGATGCCGAGTTCGGCACGCTGGTCTCGCACGACCTGCGGGCGCCGATCCGCGTCGTCGAAGGCTTCACCCGCATCGTCAAGGAGGACTACGGCGCCGTCCTCGGCAAGCTCGGCACCGACCACCTCGACCGCGTGCTCGGCGCAGCGACGCGGATGAACCACATGATCGATGCGCTGCTCGCGCTCTCGCGGCTGTCGTCGCAGCCGCTGGCGCGGGCGCCGATCGACCTCTCGCAGCTCGCCGGCTACGTGGTCGAGGACCTGCGGCGCCTCTCGCCCGAGCGCGAGGTCGAGGTCGAGATCGAGCCCGGGCTGGGCGCCAGCGGCGACCCGACGCTCCTGCGCACGGTGCTCGAGAACCTGCTCGGCAATGCCTGGAAGTACACCGGCAACACCGCGGCCGCGCGGATCGCCTTCGTCCGCCATCCGCGCGAGGCGGCAACCTTCACCGTCAGCGACAACGGCGCCGGCTTCGACATGCGCTTCGCCGACCGCCTGTTCGGCGCCTTCCAGCGCCTGCACAGCGCTAGCGAATTCCCCGGCACCGGCATCGGCCTGGCGTCGGTGCGCCGCATCGTCCTGCGCCACGGCGGAAGCATCCGCGCCGAGGGCGAGCCGGATCGCGGCGCGCGCTTCCACTTCTCCTTGCCGGGTTCCTGAGCGCACGGGCTCAGGAACCCGCCAGGCGTTCGACGGCCACGAGCAGCAGCTCGGCCTGCTCGGCGACGCCGACGCCCTCGGCAGCGGCCAGGCGGCCGAGCCGCTCGAGCGCTTCGTCCCGCCGCAGCGAATGGCGGTGCATCAGCACCCCGGCGGCCATCGCCACGGCCGCCGGCAGCGGATCGTTCGAGGCGGCGCCGCGCAGCGGCTGCGCATGCCCGGCGCGGGCTTCCGTGCGGCCGGCCTCGAGATGGGCGAACGCGGCCTCGACGGCCGGCACGATCTGTCGGATGTCGAGCGGCTTCACCAGATAGGCGACGGCGCCGAGCGCCTCGACCTGCGCCACCGTCTCCTCGTCGGAGAAGGCGGAGAGAAACATGAAGGGCATGCGGCACTGGGTGCGCAGGTACTGGGCGACGTCGAAGCCGCTCTTGCCTTCCATGCGGATGTCGAGCAGGGCCAGGTCGGGCTTGTGCTCGCGCGCGAGCAGGATCGCATCGTCGCCGTTGTCGGCGTCGATGACCCGGTAGCCGGCCTGCGTGAGGCCGTCGGTCAGGGTCGCGAGCACCAGGCGGTTGTCGTCGACGACCAGGATCGTTCCCTTGTTCCCCACGCTTTTCTCTTCTCCTGTGGCACCGCCGGAAATCGGCGGTGAACGCGATCTTATGCGGCGTCGCCCCGGGTCACGACCGGCGCGCCCAAGGCGACGGTCGCGACCACGTGCCGGTCGGCCTGCTCGATCAGCAAGGTGGCGCTGCGCCGCGGTAGGAGCGCGCGCACCAGGCCGAGGCCGGACACGCCGTTCGGGATCCGTCCCAGGCTGAAGCCCGCCGGCAGCTGCGCCCGGTTGCGGACGGCGATGCGCACCCCTTCGGCCTCGCCCTCGAGCGCGCAGTCGACGCCTTCGTCGTCCTCGGCGCCGGCGCCGTCGCCCTCCGGGCTGTGCTTGATGGCGTTGGTGAGCAGCTCGTTCAGCGTCAGCGCCACCGGGATCGCCTCGCCTTCGGGCAGGATCCAGTCGGCCACGCCCGGCCCGTCGACCCGGCAATGAATGGTCCGGCCGAAGGTCCGGCGCACCGAGCTGGTGATCGCCTCGAGCACCCGCACCATCGACAACGGCCCGGTATCGCCGACCTGCAGGCCGTAGACCTGGGCGATCGCCTGCACCTGGCCGACCACCTCGTCGATCGCTGCGGCGACCTCGGGCTTGCGCTTGGCGATCTGCTGCAGCAGCCCGGCCACGCCCTGGAGGTTGTTCTTGATCCGGTGATGGACTTCCTTGACCAGCATGTCGCGCTGGGCGATCGCCGCCTCGAGCCGCGCCTCCTGGGCGGCACGCTGCTCGGTGACGTCGGTCGAGACCAGGAGCAGTTGGTCCGCCGGCTCGCCCCGCCCCGCCGCGAGCGGCAGGTAGCGCGCGTCCCAGATCTGCAGGTCGCCGTCGCGCTCGACCCGGTATTCGCGGATCGTCACCTCGGGCGAGCACAGCGCGCTCTCCATGTCGCGCCGCCGCTCGGCGCCGACGCTGGCGCCGAACACCTCTTCCGGCGTCTTGCCGATCAGCTGCTCGGGCGCCTCGCCGACAGTCCGCGCCGCGAGCTCGTTGAGCTGCACCAGGCGCAGCGTCTTGGCATCGAGCAGGGCGATGGCCAGCGGCGCCGCGCCGATCACCCGGCGCAGCGAATCCTGCGCCTGCGACACCGCCGCCTCGGCCTCGCGCCGCCGCTCGATGTCGAGCAGGGCATAGGTGAGCTGGCGCGAGCTGCCGTCGTCGCGGCCGGTGGCGACGGCATTGCCGACGACCCAGAACTCGCGGCCGTCGCGCGCCCGCACCCGGCATTCGAAGGTCGCGGCCTCGCCCTCGGTCAGCTCGTCGAGGTAGCGGTTGCTGCGAAACGGATGGTCGGGCTCGGCGGTGGCCACGGTCTCGATCGGCGCGTCGAGAAACTCGGACAGCTCGGCGCCGAACATGCGCTGCGCCGAGCGGTTCATCCACTCGATGCCGGCCGGGCCGACGATGACGATGCCGACCAGGACCGAATCGAGGATCGCCCGGGTGCGCCGCGCCATCGATTCGCGGTCGCGCGCCAGCGTCTCGAGCTGGGCCTGCTGGCTCTTCAATCGGGTGACGTCGGAGAGGACGGCGATCGCCTCGTCGCCGCCCGAGCCGGCGCCGACGCCGCGCACCGAGAGCGAGAACCAGCGCCGCGGGTCGGCGGCGCCGCGGCCCTGAAGACGCTCGCCGCCGTCATCGGCGGCCTCGCCGGAGGCGAACTCGATCTCGTAGGTGGCCTCGGCGATCAGCGCATCGCGGATCTCGGTCGCCATCGCCTCGGCGTCGGGATGGCGGGCGAGCAGCTCGGCCAGGGTCGCGCCGGCGCTCGTGCCCGGCGGCAGCCGCAGCAGGGTCTCGAAGCGCTGGTTGCAGCGCACCAGCATGCCGCCGCGCAGGTAGGCGATGCCGGCGGTGGTGCTTTCGAGGATGGTGGTCATCTCGCGCAGCAGCTGGTCGCTGCGCGCCTGGCTGCGCTGCCGGTCGGTGACGTCGAGGGTGACGACCGAGGCGGTCTTCTTGCCCGAGGCCAGGGTGGCCGGCTCGACCCGGGTGAGGAGCCAGCGGCGGCCGAGCTCGGGATGCTCGATCGCGTAGCGCACCTCGGCCCGCTGGGTGCCCTTCAGGGCCGCCTGCAGCCGCTCGTACTCGGCCAGCGATTCGGGGGCGACGAGGTCGCGGCTGATGTTCTGCAGCAGCACCGAGGCGCCGCTCGCCGCCGCCGGCCGCCGGCCGATCCAGCCCGAGGACTCCTGGAAGGTGGCGATGCCGACACCGGCCGTGTCCATCATCGCCCCGATCTGGATCTGCGCCAGGTCGCGCTCTTCTTCGAAGCTGCGGTCCTCGATCACGCCCATGTAGCGGCGCTCGCCGCCGGCGGTGCGGTAGCAGCGGATGACGGCGCGCAGGCGCCGCATCTGGCCGCCGGGCTGCGTCACCCAGCCCTGCGACTCGATCGGCCGCGAGCCCGGGCGCAGGGCCTGCAGCGCCCCGCCCTCGCCCCAGGCGAGCAAGGTAGCGACGCTGGGCGACGCTTCGGCCAGCGACACCGGCACGCTGCCGATCATCTCGTCGAACGCCAGGTTGGTGCGCACCAGGAGGCCGCTGTCGTCGAACAGGACCATGCCGACCGGGCTCAGGTCGAACCAGTCGTCGATCTCGCGCACCGAGCGGTCAGCGCGCTCGCGCGCCTCGTGCTCGCTGGTCGTGTCCTGCAGCACCGCGAGATAGAGCGGCTCGCCCTGCTCGTCGCGGATGACGCTGCGCGAGGCGCGAAACCAGCGGCGCTGTCCGGCGGCGTCGACCAGCCGCCCTTCGCTGACGTAGGCGCCCTCGACCTGGCCGCCCGAGGCGATGAAGCGCTTGCGGTTCTCGAGCGTCGAGTGCCGATCCTCCTTGAGCAGCAGGTCGACGAAATCGCGGCCCAGGATCTCTTCGCGCGGTCGGCCGGTGAAGGCGGCGAACGCGGCGTTGACCTCGACGAAGCGGAAATCCCGGTCCTGCAGCGAGGTCGGGAACGGCGAGGCGCGAAACATCTCGACCACCTGCCGCAGCGCCGCCGACGCGGCATCGCCGGAAAAGGCAGGCTCTCGGCTCGGGGCGGCCACGCGCGCGGTCGCGGCTATTCGAGCGCCGCGGCGCCCTGCAGGGCGCGCAGCTGGGCGCGATTGATCTCGGCGACGCTCATCAGGAGCTGCTCGGCCGCCTCGCGGTACTCGAACGCCGACTCGCCTTCGGCAGCGCGGACCATCGCCAGGTAGGGCTGGAACGGGCCCTCGCTCTTGACCAGCGCCTGGTAGACCCGCTCCGGCACCGGGATCGAGCTCAGCAGCTTGGCGAAGGGCTCGCCGAACATCCGGTCGAGGAGCGAGAACACGCCGCAGATGAAGACCTCGCTCCTCATCTCGTCGTCGCCCGAGCCGGCGACGAGCTCCTCCATCAGCAGGCCGCGGCGGACCGCGGCGAACATCACCGGGCGCAGGTTGACGTCCTTGCTGGCGGTGGCGAGCAGCAACGCCAGCCAGCGCTTCAGGCGCTGGTAGCCGAGCAGCATGATGGCGTGGCGGAACGAGCTGACCTCGACCCTGAGGCCGAACGCCGGCGAGTTGATGTAGCGCAGCAGCTTGAAGGCGAGCGATGGGTCGCGCTTGAGGGTGTTCTCGAGCTTGTCGATCGGCTCCTCGTTGTCGACCCGGTGGATCAGCTCGACGATCACCTGCTGGTCGGGCTGGGCCACGGACTTGCCGGTGCGCGCGGCGGTGGCGCTGAGCGCATCGTCGATCGGCCAGCCGAGCACCGCGTGGGCGCCGCGGGCGAACGCCGCCTCCATGTCGGGCACGGTGCGCACGCCCGACTGAACGTGCGGGATCGAGCGGGTGACGCCGGCTGGTGCATGCGCCGCCTCGCCGATGCGGCGCTCGTCGGCCAGGTCGATGATCGAGTACTTGAAGCAGGGCAGCACTTCGCGCGGCAGCTCGGCGTTGGGCCGGCCCTTCAGCAGCAGCGTGTTGCCGGCCGAGTGCAGGCGCACCAGCGACTCGACGTTGGCCGCGTCCGAGGCCATGAAGTTCGGCACCTCGACCATCAGGTTGGCCGAGGGGCTGGCACGCAGCAGGTCGTGGAGCAGGCTTTCGCTGACGACGTTGAGCGAGACCTTGCCGCCGGTGGCCGGCCAGACGTCGCCGACGGCGTGCAGCAGCTGGGCGACGTCGAGGGCGGCGTCGGGGCGCAGCGGGTAGACGGAGAGGCGCGTCGCCGCGACCGCGCGATTGCGATCGATGAAAGGTGAATAGCCCAAGGCCACTTGGCCGAGGATCGCGACGTCCAGCAATTCAGCTCCCTGAGGCGATGCGGCCAGAGCCGCCGCCATCAGCCGTTGACGTACTGGAACAACGACAGGCGCTGCACCATCGCGTACGACTTCAGCGCCGCATCGTAGCCGCTTTGCTTGTTCTGAAATTCGGAAATCGCGTGCACCATGTCCACATCTTCGGCGTTCGATCGCTCCGTCTGGCTCGCCAGCTTCTGGTCGGCGAGCCGGCCGGTCTCGCTCTCGATCCGGTTCAGCACCTCGCCGGCGAAGGCCCGCGCCGTTTGCAGCGTGCCCATGGCCGAATCGATGTCGCGCAGGTTCTCCGAATTCGCCTGGGCGATCTGCGAGGCGGTGCGGCCGGTCGACTGCAGGCCGGTGATCGCCCGGTCGAGCATGCCGAAGACCGAGAGGCTGGGGGTCGAGGGCGCGATCTGGAACTGGTCGCCGCTGGCGGGCGTGCCGCTGACGGCAAGGGTCATGCCGTCGACGACGATCGACTGCCCGGAGACGTAGGGTGCGGCGGTCACGGCCGTCGGCAGCCCGTCCTTCAGCACCGCATAGGTGGTGACGCCGCCGCTCACGGTGAAGTCGAGGCTGTAGGCGGAACCGGTGAGCGCGCTCGGATCCGAGACGCGGCCGCTGTCGATGGTGGCGGCGGTGACGCCGGCGCCGGCGCCGGTGACGAACACGCCGTTGCCGGTGCGGGCCGAAAGCCAGGCGGCTTGGCCGTCGGTCGTCAGCGGCAGATTGGTGCCGGCCTCGGTGCGCGTCTGCCCGCCGGTGGCGGCGAACTGCACGCCGCCGGGGGCGTCGACGAAGGGCTTCTGGGTCGCGCCCTGGCCGCCGAACAGGTAGGTGCCGGCGCCGTCGCTCTGGTTGGCGATGGCGAAGAGCTGCTCGCGCAGCGTGCGCAGCTCGCCGGCGATGCTCGCCCGCTCGGCGTCGGTGTAGGTGGCGTTGCCGGCCGAGACCATCAGCTCGCGGGCGCGCTGCAGGATCTCGCCGGCGGAGCCGAGCGCGCTCTCGGTCTGGACCATCACCACCTTGCTCGCCTCGACCGCGCGCTGGCTGGTCTCGTTGCGGCTGATGCTCGCCAGCGCCCGCTCGGCGCGCGCCGCGGCGGCCGGATCGTCGCTCGCCTTGGCGACCCGCTTGCCGCTGGTCATCTTGTCCTGCATCTCGGCGAGATCGCCCTGGCGGCGGACCAAGCTGTCGATGCCGGCGTCGTAGGCGTTGGCGGTGGCGATTCTCATGCGGGCTACCTGCCGAGGGTGAGAAGGTTGTCGAACAGCGACTGGGCGATCTGCAGCATCTTGGCCGCGGCCTGGTAGCTCTGCTGGAACTGGATCAGGCGGGCCGCTTCCTCGTCGAGGTTAACGCCCGACTTCTCGCTGACCGCCGCGGTGGCGTCGGCAGCGATCGCCGCCGACTGCTCGGCCGCGGCCGCGCCGCCCTGCACCCGGATGCCGATCGTGGCGAGCGCCGCGGCATAGGCATCGGTGACGTTCATCCCCGGCGCCACCAGCCCGGCGCCGAGGTCCTGCTGGCCGACGATGGCGCTGTCGCGCAGGCCGAGCAGGGCGTTGGCGTTGCCGTTGTCGCCGGCCGGGAAGGCGGTGCGCGCGACGCCCAGCGAA
>DATCGH010000591.1:0-11117 GCA_036509055.1 Caldimonas sp. | reverse complement strand
TACCGAGCGAAACGCCGGCTCCTCCGGCGCGACCGCGTCGAACAGCGTCATGCACGAGCAGAGCTTCAGGTCGTCGGGCGAGCCGAAGACGGCGTGCGCCGACCGGCGACTCGTCGCCAGCACGAGACGGGTGCATTCCAGGAGGCGCGGGCCGAGCAGCGGATGCTGCCAATAGGCCGCGGCCTCGGCGCGGTCTTCGAGGCCGTAGAACCGGGCGGTGCTGCTCCGGCCCAGCGACTTCAGCTGCGGGAAGACGAACCACATCCAGTGGCTGGTTTTTGAGCCCGCGCCGAGCTCGCGCAGCACCGAGGCATAGACGGGTGCCTGCGCTTCGACGAAGCGCTCGAGGCCGGGCCACACGGCTTCAGGCATGGCCCCTCCGGCGGCACGAGGGCGCGCAGGCATCGAGGCCGGAGCGCCCGGCATTCATCTCGCGGCGTCCTCCATGAACTTCAGCCGCGGCCCCGCCGGCACGATGCGCGTCGGGTTGATCTGCGTATGGCTCATGTAGTAGTGCCGCTTGATGTGGTCCATGTTCACCGTTGCCGCGACGCCGGGGACCCGATACAGCGTCTGCAGAAAGCGCGAGAGGTTCGGAAAGTCTTCGATGCGGTTGCGGTTGCATTTGAAGTGCCCGAAGTACACGGCATCGAAGCGCACGAGCGTGGTGAAGAGCCGCCAGTCCGCCTCGGTGGGCTGCTCGCCCGCCAGCCATGCCCGCTGCCCAAGCTCTCCTTCCACGCGGTCCAGCGCCGAGAACAGGCGGTCGAAGGCGCGGTCGTACGCTGCCTGCTCGGTGGCGAAGCCGCAGCGGTACACGCCGTTGTTGATGTTGTCGTAGACGAAGGCATTGACCTCGTCGATCTGCGGCCGCAGGGCGATGGGATAGAGATCGACATCATTGCGAGTGAAGGCGGCGAAGGCCGCATCGAACATGCGCAGGATCTCGCTCGACTCGTTGCTGACGATGGTGCGCGTCTTCTTGTCCCAGAGTGCCGGCACCAGCACCCGGCCGGTGTACTGCGGGTCGGCCGCGGAATAGAGCTGGTGCAGGTACTGGAAACCGTGAAGGTGGTCCGGCAGCGCGTCGCTGAAGCTCCAGCCTTGCGTCATGACAGGCTCGACCACGGAGACCGAGACCGCGTCCTCCAATCCTTTCAGCACCCGCGCGATGAGCGTGCGGTGCGCCCAGGGGCAGGCGAGCGACACGTACAGGTGGTAGCGGCCTGACTCGGCCGGGTAGCCGCTCGCGCCGTCGGCGGTGATCCAACTTCGGAACTTCGAAGTCGTGCGCACGAATTCGCCCGCGGTCTTGCCCGTGTCGTACCAGCCCTCGTGCCACTGCCCGCCTTTCAGATAGCCACTCACGACATGGTCCCTTTCGCCACGTGGGCACACGCAACTTCAGTCGAGCCCGAGCTGGATGCGGCGCGCCACCGCGCCCCACTTCTTCGAGTCGGCGGCCAGCGTCGCCGCCGCCTCGGCGGGCGTGCTGCCGACCACGGTCTGGTCGCCGGCCCTGAGCTTGTCGACCAGGTCGGGTGCGTTGAGCGCGTCGACGAAGGCCTGGCGGAAGCGGACGACGATGGCCTCGGGCACACCCCGCGGCGCCAGCATCACCAGCGTGAAATCGGCCGTGTAGCCGGCGATGCCGGCCTCGGCGATGGTCGGCACGTCGGGCAGAGTCGGCGAGCGGCGGCTGCCCGAGACCCCGAGAGCGACGAGCTTGCCGGCACGCACGTGCGGCAGCACCGTCGGCCCGGCGAGCAGGCCGCACGGCACCTGGTTGCCGAGCACGTCCTGCGTCGCCGGCGCCGGCCCCTTGTACGGCACGTGCGTCATCTGGAAGCCCGCCATCGACTGCAGCAGCTCCATCGACAAGTGCCCCGGCACGCCGGCGCCGCCCGAGGCATAGCTCATCGGCGTCGCCTTCGCCTTGGCGACGAGCTCGGCGACGGTCTTGACCCCGACCGCCGGATTGCACACCAGCGTCTGGTTGAACTGCGTGGCGATAGAGACCGGCACCAGGTCGTCGACCTTGAACGGCATCTGCTTGTAGACATGCGGATTCACCGTGATCAGCGAATCGGGGCCGAACAGCCACGTGTAGCCGTCGGGCGCGGCCCGTGCCACCTCGGCGCTGCCCAGGTTGCCGCCGGCGCCCGGCTTGTTGTCGACGACGATCGGCTGCTTCAGCGCGACCTGCATCTTCTCGGCCGCTTGGCGCATGACGATGTCGCTCGGGCCACCGGGCGGGAACGGCAGGACGACGCGGATCGGCCGCTCCGGCCACGCGGCGGCGGTCGTCTGCGACGACGCCGGTACGAACGCGCTGATCGCGCCGAGGAAGAGCAGCGCGACGGCGCGAAGCAGGGCGGGACGGCGTGGCATCGTTGTCTCCTCGGAGGCCCGCGGCGGCGCGGCCTCCGACGGAATCTACCGCGTCAGGGCGGAGGGCGCTCCGCGCCGCCCTCCGCCCTCGCGTCAGGGGAACGCCACCCTCAGCACCCGGGCCAGACCCGGGCCGCCGATTCCCATGATCAGCGCCCCGTTGCTCGCTTTCGCATCGATCGCCCCGCGCCCGTCGACGGCGACCGGCAGCGGCGTATCCCACACGCCGTTGTGCCGCCGCAGGACCTGGCTCGAGTCGTCGCCGACCGCCAGCACCGGATCGCCACCGATGAAGGTCAGTGCCGGATGACCGTTGGTCGGCACCGGGACGATGGCTACCGGCACGAAGTTCGTGCCGTCGAATTGCACGAGGTTGACCGGCCGGCCGGGAGCGTGGTTCCAGGCGACCCAAGGCTGGCCGGTGGCGTCGATCGCCAGCGAGGGCTCGAAGATCGTCTCGGTTCCGTTCGGCGTGCTGTCGAGCACCCCGCCCAATGCGACCCAGCCAGCGCCGGTGTTGCGCAGGACTCCGAGCGTGGCGGCGTTGCTGCCGGGGGTGCCGCGGAGTAAGGCGACGACAGGGTTGCCGTCGTTGTCGAGTTCCATCGTCGGAAGGGCGAAGTCCGACGTCAGACTGCCCAGGTCGTGCCAGGCGGTGCCGTCGAAGCGAAAACCGCGCAACGCCGGCGGGAAGACGCCGGTGGAGAACACGAGCACCGGCAGACCCGCGGCGTTCAGCCGGAGAAGGGGGCGGACCGAGCCCACCGAGCCCGGCACCGGAAACGGCGCGACCAGCGTCGCCCAGGTGTTGGCGGTGGCGTCGAAGCGCCGCACCAGCACCTCGGACGCGGTGCCGGCGACGTCGACCTGCGCGAACGCGACGAACACCTGGCCGCCGGCATCAACGGCGATGCTGCCGACCAGGTCGGTACCGAGGGCGCGGTCGTTGACCACCGGGCCGAACGGCACGAAGGCGCCGCCGTCGAATCGCGCGGCGACGAGCGCGCCGTCGCTGTTGCGCTTGTGCAGCTCGAACACCGCGCCGGCGTTGTTGGTCGCGATGGCGACGCGGCCGGCCTGGTCGCCGAACTCGGCAAGGAGGGCGGTGCGCGCGACATTCCAGGTCGCGGCCACGGTACCGGCGACGGCATTGCCGGCGCTGTCCTTGAGGCCGCCCCAACTCAGGCCGGCCACGCCGAGCGGCAGGGGCGTCGCGGGCGTCACGGTCAGGCGGCGCTGCGTATCGTCGTAGGCCAGGGTCGCGGCGATGACTAGCGGCGTGATCTGGTTCACCGGAACCACGGAGAGCTTGACTGCATCGGCGAGCGTGAAGGGCAGCGGATTGACCGGCTCATCGAAGTCGACGCTGAAGACCGTACTGCCGCTGACTTCCACCGTCGCCGCCGGGCCGATGTTCGTCGCCTGCGGCGGGGTGCGGTCGACCACGACCTCCTGCGTGCTGCTGTCGCGCGAGGTCCCGTGCAGCGTCGCCCGGGCGCTGATGAGGTGCGAGCCTTCCGCGAAGGCCGACGAGTCCCAGAACGCCCGGTAGAAGAACTGCGGCCCGAGCTGCGCGATCGGCGTGCCGTCGACGAGGATGTCGACGCTGTCGGGCACCGGACCGTCGATCGTGACCTCGATCGGAATCGGCCGCGCCGAGTTGGTCGTGACCACGCTGCTCGGCTGGACCAGGACAGGCACCGGCGTGGTGAAGCAGACGGCGGAGACGGTGGCGTCGACCGTGGCGTTGGCTGCCGGCGCCACGTCGATCGAGCCGGTGCAGACCTGGGTCGCGAGGTCGACGCGTGCCGAAAGCCGAGTGGTGGCAGTCGCCGGGACCCGCACGGCGACGCTCGTGCCCAACGGCACCGACGTGGTCGCGACCCAGGCCGGTCCGGTACCGGCCACCACCTGCCCGGACACCGCGGCGAGCGTGCCGGCCGGCGCCGGCGGGGCGGCGTTGGGAACCGCGACGCTCAGGTTGACCGTGGCCATCTCGCTCGCGACGTCGCCGTTCCACCAGGAGAAGTGACCGATGGTCGCGCGCAGCGCCTTGCCGGTCGGCGAGGCGGCGTTCGCGACGACGGTGCCGCTGCCCTCCTGGGTCCACAGTCCCGTGCCCGCGTTCAACGACCAGAGCGCGATCGTGTCGCCGACCGCCACGGCGTTGCCGCCCTGGTGCAGGCCGGGATAGATCGGCAGCTCGATCTCGGCCGTCTTGCCGGCGGCCAGCTCGAGCTTCTGCCCGCCCTGGAGCGGCAGCAGCTCGGCACTGCCGTAGCTCATGATCGCCGCCCGCGCCGCGCCGGTCGGCAGGCCCTCGAAGGCGCCGGGAAACGCGCCGACGTCGAGATCGACCACGTTCACCGGCGTCATCTGCATCTGGATCATTCCCGAGACCGGCGCGCCGGCCGCGGTGACCAGCGCCGCTGCCGGGAAGGTCACCTTCACGCCATCGCGGCCGCTGGCGCTGCCGCCGCCTTCGATGCCGGCGATGGTGACCGCTGCGTCGCGCTCGATCAGCATCACCACGATCGCATCGGCGTTGCGCCCGGCCGGCAAGGTCAGGAGCTTCACCTGCTCGGCAAAGCCCGACTTGGCGACGCCGAGCGCGAACTCGCTGCCGTTGGCCACCGGCACCGCGGCCTTGCCGGCGGCGTCGGTAGTGACCGAACCGGTGGGCGAGCTGACGCTGGCGCCGGCGACGAACCGGCCCGAGGTGTCGATCACCGTCACCGGCAGCGGCGCGGGCGCCGGGCCGCCTCCACTGTCTCCGCCCCCGCCACCCCCGCCGCAAGCGGCCAGCAGCAGCAACGGCATCAGCACCCCGACGACAAGACCTGCAAGACCAAAGCGGTGCGACATGTTCGGCTCCTCGTTCAACGGTCGACGGACCCTTCCGGACCGGCCGAGCCGATCCTAGAAATCCGCGCGTGAACGCACCGTCACTGCAGCGTGACAGCACGCCGGCGCGCGGTCCGCGGCCGAGGAGCCCGACCTAAGATGGCGCCATGGCGACGCTAACCGTGAACCTGCTCGGTGAGCCGCGCTTGCATTCGCCGGGCGGGCCGGTCGCGTGCGCCTCGCGCAAGTCGCTGGGCCTGTTCTGCTACCTGGCGCTGAGCGGCGCACGCCACTCGCGCCGCGAGCTGGCGAAGCTGTTCTGGGGCGGCGCCAACCCGGAGGCCGCGCGTGCTTCCTTGCGGACCGCCCTGCTGCGTTTGCCGGCGCCCCTGGCCGAGGGCCTGGTGGTCGATCGCGACAGCATCGTCGCCGGGCCGGCGATCGATCTCGACGCCACCCGGTTCGCCGCCCTCGCCTCGTCCGACGAGACGGCCGACCTGAGCGAAGCCGCGTCGCTCTACGGCGGCGAGCTGCTCAAGGGCCTGGACATCGACGCCACGGTCGAGTTCGACGACTGGCTCACGCGCGAGCGCGCGCGCTGGCGGCAAGCGGCGCAATCAGTCTTTGACCGCCTGATCGAACGGCACCGCGAGCGTGCCCGCCAGGACGGCGCGCACGCCGCCGCGGCACGCGATGCGGCCCTGGCCGTCGCCCGTCGCTGGCAGGAGCTGGAACCCGCGGCCGAACCGGCGCACCGCTGGCTGATCCGGCTCTACCTGGAGTCGGGCCGGCCGGACGCCGCGTCGGCGCAATACGAGACCTGTCGGCGCGAGCTCGCGGTGGCCGCGGGACGGGCGCCGAGCGAGCAGACGCGGGCGCTGTTCGAGGCGCTGAATCCGCCGCCCGCGGCGCTGCCGCGGTCCTTGCACGTCACGCCGCCGGCCGACGCCGAAGCGGTCGTCGTCGTGCCCAGCCTCCCGGGCACGCCGTTCTTCGGCCGCGTCGAGGAGCTGGCCGCGCTCGAGCAGCTCCTGCTCGACCCGTCGTGCCGGCTGCTCACGCTGCAGGCGCTCGGCGGCATGGGCAAGACCCGCCTGGCCTCGGTGCTGGTCAATCACATCGCCCCGCGATTCGAGCAGGGCGCGGCCTGGGTGGCCCTGGAAACCGTCGCATCGGCGGCGCAACTGGCACAGGGCATCGCCCTGGCGCTGCAGATCGACCTGCCGCCGCAGGCCGAGCCGGCGGCGGCGCTGCGCGCCGCCCTGCGGTCGCAGCACCGCCTGCTGGTGCTCGACAACTTCGAGCACCTGCTCGGCGGTAGCGGCGACGGCGACGCGGCGGAGTTCGTGCTCGCCCTGCTTCGCGATGCGCCCCGCCTTCACCTTCTCGTCACCTCGCGCGAGGTGCTCGGCCTGCAGGAGGAATGGATCTACGAGCTCTCCGGCCTGCCCTGCCCCGACGCCGATGCCGCGCCCGGCAGCAGCTTCGCCGCCACGGACCTGTTCGCGCAGCGGGCACGTCAGGCCTACGCCGGCTTCTCGGCCCCGGCCGAGTGGCCGCACATGGTGCGCCTCGCCCGCCTCGTCGAAGGCATGCCGCTCGCGCTCGAGCTGGCGGCGGCCTGGGTGCGCACCGTCCCCTGCGGCGACCTGGTGGCGGCGATCGACTCGGCCCTGACGTCGCTCGCCTCTCGGCATCGCGACCGGCCACGGCGCCATCTCAACCTCGAGGCCGTGGTGAGAACGTCATGGACCTTGCTCGACCGCGAGCAGCAGCGCGCGCTCGCACCGCTCTGCGTGTTCGTCGGCGGCTTCACCCACGAGTCGGCGGCGGCGGTGGCCGACGCGCCCTTGCGCCTGCTCTCGGCCCTGGTCGGCAAGTCGCTGGTGCAGCGGCGCGCCGACGGCCGGCTCGGCCTGCACGAGCTGGTTCGCCAGTTCCTGCGCGACATGCTCGGCCACGACGGCGACGAACTGCGCCAGGTGCAGCGCCGGCATGCGACCTTTTTCGCCGACCTGCTGGTCCGGCATCGCGCCGGGCTCGACGGTGCGCGCGGGCTGGACGCCCATGTCGCGCTGACCCACGACCTGGCGAACCTGAAGGCGGCTGCGCCGGGATGGGACCTGACGACGCAGGCGGACGAGGTCGCCGAGCCCTGGCTGCACGTTCTCGTCGGCCGGGGCCAGCAGCGCATGGCGCTCGAGTTCGCCGAGCGGGTGCTGGCGCTCGCCGAGCGCCTGCGGCCGGCGACGAAGGCGCGGGTCTGGGTGCAGCGCGGAGTGGCCCGGGTCGGGCTCGGCCAGGGCCGCGAGGCCGAAGACGATCTCGGCAACGCCGCCGCGCTGGCGAGCGAGCTCGGCCTGGTGGCGGTGCAGGCGAACGCGCTGGTCCACCTGACGCTGGTCGGCTTCCTTCGCGACGACGTACCCTTCATCGAGGCGCGCCTGACCGAGCTGGAGCCGCTGCTGGCGCAGGTCGACGAGCCGGCGCTGCACGTGCGGGCCCAGTTCTACCGGGCGATGCTGGCCGAGACCCGCGGCGACAACGTCGAGACCCAGGCCCGGTACCAGGAGGCGTTGAGCCTGGCGGAGCGACTTTGCGTCTCGCCGCCGATCCAGGCCACCCTGCAGACGGTCCTGGCACGGTCCTGGATCCGCATGGGTCGCTTCGAGGACGCCGGACGCCTGCTGACGCGCGCCCTGCCGGTGCACGAGGGCGTCGGCAACCAGCCTCGCCTGGCCCAGGCGGTCCTGGCGCAGGCCGAGGCCCTCCTGCACTCCGACGGCGGCGCGGTGGAGCGCGTTGCCGAGCTGGCGCGCCGTGCGCTGGCGATCCACGAGCAGTCGGGCCACCCGCCCGGCATCTCGGCGGCATCGCGCGTGCTCGGCCAGGCCCTGCGGGCGCTCGGCCGGCGCGACGAGGGGCGCCGGCTGCTCACCCGCGCCGTCGACGTGGCTTCGCCCGCGCTGCGCGGCGAAGCGAAGGTCGACCTCGGCCTGCTCGATCTCGAGGCGGGCGCGCTCGGTCAGGCCAGGCGCTGCGCCGTCGAGTGCATCGACCTGGCGCTCGAGCACCGGCTGAAATCGCTGCGCTGGGACGCGGCCTTTCTGGCGAGCGCGGTCAGTCACGTCGTCGACGAGCCTGCGGGCGCATGGCCGCGATGGCTGGCTGCGCTCCTGGCCGAACCCGATCTTCCCTTCGCCTGCCGGCGCCGCGCCCAAGCGCTGGGAGACGGTGCAGGCGCAACGGCAAAGGCGATCGCGGACAACGTCGATGCGCTCGACGACGATCTGCTCCGGCGGATGCGCGAGACGCTGCAGGGGCGCGCGCTCATCGAAGACCGGGATCTTCCAGGACATCGCCCCGGCACGCCCTCCACAGCGTGAGGTCGTAGGCGATCTTGATCGCGCCGCAGGCGACGAGCGGCGCGGAGATCCAGCCCGCGGCGAAGAGCAAGCCGCTGAGCGTCGGGCTGAGGGCACCGGCGAGGCTGCGCGGCACCGCGGTGAAGCTCGCGGCGGCCGTTCGCTCGGCCGGCGTCACGACCGCCATGACGTAGGCGGTCCGCGTCGGCACGTCCATCTGCGACAGGGCGCTGCGGACCAGCAGCAGCCCGAGCGCCCAGGGCAGGCTGGGGGCGAGCGCTGCCAGCACCAGGCAGATGTTGGCCGGGATGTGCGTGAACACCATCGTGTTCAGAAGGCCGATGCGAGCGGCGACGAGGGGTGCCGCCATCTGCGAGATCGCGCTCAGCAATCCGGCGCAGAAGAAGAAGGTGCCGGCCTGCGACAGCGAGACGCCGAAGCGCTCGAGCAGCCACAACGCAAGCAGCGAGTTGACGACCAGCCCGCCGGCAAACGCATCGACGCTGAACAGCGCGGCGAGCCGCACCACGACCCGACGCGACGCGAGCAGCGGTGCATGCGCGGGCACCGCCCCGCTCTCGGCCTCCCCAGGTGTGCGCCGATAGAGCCACCACACGAGCAGGCCGGCCGCGCCGTAGACGAGGAACATGACCCGCAGCGCCGCGAGCCGGGACAAGCCCGCGCCCGACAAGGCGTCGGGCACGGCCGCGGCGAGGGCGCCGACCGATGCGCACAAGGCGCCCGCAAGGCTGTAGCGGGCAAAGAGCGAGGTTCTGGCGCGACCCCCGGCCGCGCCGGCGAGTCGGGCGTGCTCGAGCGGCAGGAAGACGCTGACGTCGCCCGAGCTCGGATTCAGCGTGCCGACGAAGGCGACCAGCAGCAGGGGCCAGAACGACGAGAAGGCGGCGAAGCCCAGCCCCGTGGCCGCCATCAGCAGGGCGGCAGCGCGCAGCAGGCCGGTCGACCGAAAGCGGTGGCCCCACGCGCCGACGGCGAGCGTGCAGAAGGCCGAGCCGAGCATCGTCGCCGTGGCGATGACGCCGACCTCGAGCGTTCCGAGCCCCAGGGCGAGGAGATAGGCCGGCAGCAAGACCGCCATGTAGCCGTCGACGAGGGCCCGCAGGGCGCGCCCCGCGAGCAGCGGCAACGCGCCGGGGTCGGCCCCCGGGGGCAGGGCGAGCCGCTCGAACGCCAGGCGGAGGGACGTCATAGTTGTTGTAGCTTACTCTACATTATCGTAGTATTCGCTACATGAGTTCTGCCGACCTCGCCCCATGGCTGCTCCTCGTCGTCTCGCTGCCGACGCCGAGTGCCACGGCGCGCATGCGGATCTGGCGCAGCATCAAGTCGCTCGGCTGCATGGCCCTGCGCGACGGCGCCTATCTCCTGCCCAGCGGCGCGGACCGGGAAGACACGCTCTTTCAGCTCGCCCAGGAGTGCATTCGTGAAGGCGGCAGCGCCTGGCTCATGACGGTTCAGCCGCGCGCCGCGGCCGAGGCTCAGGCCTACCGCCGGTTGTTCGAGCGCAGCGGCGACTACGCCGAGTTGCGCCAGGCCTGGAAGAGCGCGAACCGGACGCTGGGCTCGCTGAGCGCCTCGGAGCTCATGCGCCTGCAGCGCAGGCTGCAGCGCGAGTTCGACGCGGTCCGCGCCATCGACTTCTTTCCGGACGAGGTCACTGCCGAGGCCGACGCCGAGTGGCTGGACATGCGCCAGCGCATCGCCGGCCTGCTCTCCCCCGACGAGCCGCACGACAGCAAGGGGCGGATCCCGCGGCTGCAGGCCAGCGACTACCGGGGCCGCGTGTGGGCGACCCGGCGCAGGCTGTGGGTGGACCGGGTGGCCAGCGCCTGGCTGATCCGCCGCTTCATCGATCCTCAGGCGCGTTTCCAGTGGTTGGCCAAGCCGGCCGACTGTCCGAAGAAGGCCCTGGGCTTCGACTTCGACGGTGCGAGCTTCACCCACGTCGGCGATCGCGTCACCTTCGAAACCTTGATGGCGAGCTTCGGCCTCGACGAGGATCCAGCGCTCGCACGCCTTGCCGCACTGGTGCGCCAGCTCGACGTCGGCGGAGACGCGGTCGCGGAGGCTGCCGGATTCGAGGCGGTCATGGCCGGGGCGCGCGAGCGCCTGGCCGACGATGACGCGCTTCTCGCCGAGATGAGCGCCGTCCTGGACTCGCTGTATGCCCATTTCCAGCGCGATCCCGCCCGCTCCAGGGCCTGATGCGCATCGCCACGCCATCCCTGCGAAGGAGATCCCGATGGACCTTGTCCCCCAACCCCTGGCCTTCAGCGCCGCCAGCCTGCAGGGTCTCTCCGAGCGGCTGATCGCGAGCCACCATCAGAACAACTACACCGGTGCGGTCAAGCGGCTGAACGCGATCCGCAAGCAGCTCGACGCGACCGACTGGCCGCAGGCGCCCGGCTTCGTCGTCAACGGCCTGAAGCGCGAAGAGCTGATCGCGACCAACTCGATGCTGCTCCACGAGCTGTACTTCGAATCGCTCGGCGGCGA
>DATCGH010000590.1:0-2448 GCA_036509055.1 Caldimonas sp. | reverse complement strand
GGGCGCCCCGCCGAAGGTCTGTTCACGGCGACCCAGGGCAATCCTTTCTTCGTCACCGAGGTCCTGCGCCACGCCGGCGCCACGGTGCCGGGGACGGTGCAGGACCTGGTGCTCGCGCGCTACGCGCGCCTGCGCGGGCCGGCCCAGGCGATCCTGCGCTTCGTCGCGCTGGTGCCAGCCCGCATCGAGCGCGGGCTGCTCGACGCCTTGCTGTCGCCCGCCGCCGAAGACCTGGAGGCCTGCATCGACGCCGGCCTGCTGCAAGGCGACAGCGCGACGCTTCAGTACCGGCACGAGCTGGCGCGGGTCGCGATCGAGTCGTCGCTGTCTCCGCCGCTTGCCCAGGCCTTGCATGCGCAGGTGCTCGCCGTGCTGGTCGCGAGCGACAGGGGGGTGCCGCCGGCCCGGCTGGCGCACCATGCCGCCCGCGCCGGCGACGAAGACGCCACGGTGCGCTTCGCGCCGGCGGCGGCCGAGGAGGCGGTGGCGCGCGGCTCGAACCGCGAAGCGGCGCAGCACTGGCAGTCCGCGCTGCGCTGCACCGCCATCGACGCCGCCGATCCGAGGCGCCTGCCCTGGCTCGAGGCCTACGCGATCGCCTGCCGCCAGATCGGCCGGGCGGACGACTCGCTCGGCGCTCGCCGCCAGCTCGACGCCGCGTACCAGCGCGCCGGGGACGTGCGCCGGCAGGCCTTGAACCTGAGCCTCATGGCCCAGCTTCTCGTGCTGATGACCGAAAACCGCGCCGCCGACGAGGCCAGCCGGCAGGCGATCGACCTGCTCCAGGCGCTGCCCGCCGGGCCGGAGCTGGCGACCGCCTACGGGATGGAGGGCACGCTGCGCATGCTCGACCGCGAGGCCGATGCGGCCCTGGCCTGGTGCCGCCGCTCCGTCGGCCTCGCCAAGCGCTTCGGCGATCGCGAGCGGGAGCTGGTGTCGATGTCCATGGCCGCCTGCGCCCTGATGTTCATCGACTACGACGCCGGCTGCGCCGAAGCGGAAACGGTGCTGCGCATCGCCCGCGCCGAGTCGCGCCATGCGGTCGTGGCATCGATGCTGATGAACCTCGGCTCGGCAGCCGGGGAGTTGATGCACCTGGAGTCGGCTGCGCGCTGGCTGCGCGACGCCATCGCCTTCTGCACCGAGCACGAGATCGACGGCAACGTGCATTACGGGAGCGCGTGGCTCGCGCTTTGCGAGCTGCGCACGGGCGACTGGGCCGCTGCCGCCGAGCGCGCCGGCATGGTCGTCGAGCGCAGCGTCACCTGGTCGATCAGCCGCCTGATGGCGCTGGTGGCGCTCGGCAGCTTGCGGCTGCTGCGCGGCGACCCCGGCGCGCAGCCGGTGCTCGACGAAGCGCTGTCGCTGGCCGGCCGAAGCGACACCCTGCAACGGATCGCGCCGGTGCGAGCGATGCGCGCCGAGGCCGCCTGGCTGCGCGGCGACCTCGCGGAATGCGACGCCGAGGCCCGGTCCGCGCTGGGTCTGGCGCAGCAGCGCGGGCATGCGTGGTTCATCGGCGAGCTGGCGGCCTGGTGCTGGCGGGCCGGAACGCTGCACGACGTGCCGGCGAACTGCGCCGAGCCGTATGCGCTCGAGATCTCCGGCCGTTGGCGCGAGGCGGCCGACGCCTGGCAGCAGCTCGGCTGCCCCTACGCGCGGGCGCGGGCGCTGGCCGAGGGCGATGCCGAAGCGCAGCAGGAGGCGCTCGCGGTGTTCGACACCCTCGGCGCGCGGCCGGTCGCCGAAGCCTTGCGCCGGCGCCGGCGCGAGGCCGGGGTGCGCGGCGTCGCCCGCGGCGCCCGGGCCAGCACCCGCAGCCATCCCTGCGGCCTGACCAGCGCCGAGATGCGGGTGCTCTCGCTGATGGCCGAGGACCTGCGCGATGCCGACATCGCGGCGCGGCTGCATCGCTCGGTGCGCACTGTGCACCACCACGTCGCCTCGGTGCTGGCCAAGCTCGAAGTCGGCACCCGGCTCGAGGCCGTGCGCCGGGCCGAGCGCGAAGGCTGGCTGCCGGCCGCGGCCCCGCAATCTGGGCATCGCGGCGGCGCAAGTTAGGCAAGCCTGCCGTCGCGGCGCGGAAGCGGTCTCGGCACAGTGCGAGGCACGGCAGCGCTGTTGCTGCCGCCTTCAAAGGAAATCACCACCATGGCTCGCTACATGATCGAACGGCAGTTCCCCAAGGGACTTTCCATCCCCCAGAACGACGAAGGCAAGCAGGCCGTCGCCAACGTCGTCGCCAACAACGCCGAGCACGGCGTCACCTGGGTGCACTCGTACGTGAACCCGGACCGTACCGCGACCTTCTGCGTGTACGACGGCCCGAACCCGGAAGCCATCCGCAAGGTGGCCGACCGCAACGGCCTGCCGGTGACGAAGATCACCCAGGTCAGCGTCCTCGATCCGTACTTCTATACGGCCTGAGGCGACGGGAAGACGGCTGGC
>DATCGH010000589.1:0-2368 GCA_036509055.1 Caldimonas sp. | reverse complement strand
CCGCGTGATGCTGCGCCGGCGGCGCTTGCGGCGGAGCGCCAAAGCCCGCGAGCGGATCCGCGAAGGGCGCAGCGGCCGCGGACGCGCGCCCCCCCGCCGGCGGCGTCGAGGCCAGCCCCGGGAAATCGGCAAAGGGGTCTGCCGCCCCGGCGCCACCGCCCGCGCTCGCGGCCTCGACCCGCATCGCGTAGCCGCCGATCTGCAGCTCGTCGCCCGGCTGGATGAAGGTCTCCTGGCCATTGCCCAGCGGCCGACCGTTGACCGAGATCGGATTGCTGCCGCGATCGATGATCGCGTAGCGGCCGTTGCGGAACACGACCTGGGCATGGACCCGCGAGATCGTCCGCTCCGGGTCGGGCAGCACCAGCTGATTGTTTTCGCCGCGGCCGATGTTGCCGCCGGTCTCGTCGAAATGGCCGGAAAGCGGCGCCGTCGCACCGCCGTTGAACGAGGTCACGCTGATGCTGATCACGACGCCATCGCTCCTCGTCTCGCTTCGCTTCGCTGCCGGCGGCGGCAGCGCTCAACGCAGGACATAGATTCTTCCTTCGACCATCGCCAGCCGGATCGGCCAGGCCTGCTCGCCGAGCTCCGGGGCGTCGTTGCTGGTTCGCAGCGCCGGGCCGCCGGTCGACGCGAGGCATTCGATCAGCCGTCCGTCCACCAGCGGCCGCAGCACGAGCTCGTCTGCGACCGGTGGCAACACCTTCAATGCTTTCGCAGCATACAGCCCCTGCACTTGGTCGCGGAAGCGCTGCACCGCGGTGCCGGCATCGCCCTGATAGGCGATCGCCAGCTCGTCGAAGCGCAGCTTCGATGCTGCGATCAGCGGCTCGGGATTGCCGCGGCCGAGCTCGACCGCGAGCTGCTGCAGGAACTCGAGAATGGCCCGCTTGACCGCGACGCCGAGCTCGATCGGCGGTGCGTCGAGCCAGCGCCAGCGCGGGAAGTTGACCGGCAGCTCGACCTCGCGCTTGTGCGCCGACGGCGCGTCGTAGGAGCGGCCCTCGGTGGTCGCCCATTCGGCCACGCCGAGGACGCGGGCCGCGGGGTCGGCCGGCGACTGTCCCTGGCGAACCAGCACCAGGCGCGCCCTCGCCCAGGTGGGGCCGATGGCGATGCGAGGCTGGCTCGGCGCGGCCGCGCCGGGCGCGGTCGGGCCGACGACCAGCGTCAGCTCGTTGCGCCCGGCCAGGGTGTATTCGTGGACCGCCAGGCTGATGCTGCCGCCCGCCGGGCCGAGCGCCGCCAGGGGCATGCCGTTGAGATGAACCTCGACCGCGCAGCCGCCGGCGGCCAGCTCGAGCATGAGGAGTCGTTCCATCGCCATGTCAGCGCTTCCCCGGCCTCAGCCTGCCGACCAGTCGACCAGCGACAAGGCCGGGAAGATCTTGCGCGTGCGCTTCGAGCTACCGAGCACCGGATCGGAAATCTCGCTGACGATCTGCACCGGCTCGGCACGCAGGGCAAAGAACCACTGCACGCCGCCGCCGTCGCCGCGACCGCGCAGCCCGCACTCGCCGACCAGGGCGCCGGTGATCGGCATCGGCCCGGCGGCCGCGCTGAGGGTCGACGGCTCGGCACCGGCCAGCGGTTCGATCTCGAGCGTGAACGGAAAGCGCCAGGTGCGCAGCACCGACTTCAGGTCATGCCCTTCCTGCCCCTTGTCGCCCAGCTGGGCGACGGTCGTGCGCAGCTCGCTCCGGCCCTTGCAATGGACCCGGATCCGCGAACGGACCGGACCTTCGACCAGCTCGCCCGAGAGCCGCAGCTCGATCGAGAGCGCAAGCAGATCGAGCGCGCCTTCGGTACGCATCACCACGGTCGACGCCGAGGTGCGCCGAAAGCCCCAGGTGATGCCGGCCTGGCCGACCAGGGGCGAGGCCTCGACCTCGAGCCGCGACGCTTCGTTGTCGAGCACCCGCGCCCACTCGTTGTAGAGCCGCTCCATGCCGGCGGGGAAGGCGCCGTGCAGGCCGCGCCACGATTGCTGCCAGGCGGTGGCGTCGGCCGGCGCGCCGTCCTTCTCGAGCTTGCAGGTGATGCTCGGCGCCGGCCCGGCTTCGGCCGGTGCCGGCCAGACCATGGCCTCCCAGGCGGGATGGCGAACCTCGGTCAGCCACTGCGCCGCATCGTAGACACGCACCTCCAGCGCGACGTCGCCGAACGGCGCACCGGCATCGCGCAGGCCGCAGCTCGCGATCCGCACGGTCTGCAGGTCGAACGGTGCCTCCGCGGCAATTCCGGGCGGCGCCGCCTTCGCCTCGGCGGGCGCCGGCGTCGGCGCGTAGAGCGCGAGGCTGAGGCGCGCCGTGTCTCGCCCCTTCCACGCCAAGTGACCTTCGGCGCCGACGTGGACGACCTCGGG
>DATCGH010000588.1:0-2656 GCA_036509055.1 Caldimonas sp. | reverse complement strand
GGCCTCGGCGACATTGAGCTTGGCCATCGCGCCGGCGTGGTCGCCCGCGACCTCAGCGGCCCCGGCATCGAAGAGGGTGACCGAGATGTCGTCGATCTTCGACTGGATCTTCGCCGCCTGCGCCTTGATCGCCTTGTGCGCGTCGACGCGCGCCGTCAAGGCCGCGACCCGATCGAGGTAGAACGAGTGCTCGATCTGGATGCGCCGGCCCTCGACCATGCGCCGGCCGGCTTCGAGCAGCATCTCAGCGATGCCTTCGGGCTTGCGGCCGTCGATCTTCTTCTTCGCCTCGGCCAGCTTGGCGGCGACGGCGTCGAACGGCACCTTGGCGAGGTCGGCGTTCGCGCCCTGCTGCGCGGAGGCCAGCTCCTTGGCGAGCGCGTCGAAGCCCTTGCGCAGGGCAGGCAGGTTGTCGTCCTTGCCGTCGAGCGCCTTCTCCATCGCCGCGACGCCGTCGACGCCCAGGGCGAGCCTCTGCGCGGTGGCGAGCGCCTCCCTGGCCTGGCCGAGCTTGACCCGCGCGGTGGCGATGTCGTGCGCCGCGGGGGCGACGCCGAGCAGGAGCACCGTGCCCGGCGCGCCCTTGTCGCCCGCCGCCTTCGCCGCTTCGTCGAGCGAGCCGCGGGAGACATCGAGCTCGGACTTGATCCGCTCGGCGGCGGCATGGCCGCGCAGCTTGGCCAGCTGCTGCGCCAGCGCGCCGCGCTCCTGGGTGTAGCCGGCCGCGTCGCGGGCGAGCTGGTCGAAGGTCTCGCACGAACGGATGGTGCGCAGCACGCGGTCCTTCGCGTCCTCGAAGCGCATGCCCTCGCGCGACGCCATCGCGTCGGCCTCCTTCAGCTGGAACTCGAACAGGCCGGCCGGCGCAGCGACCGCGGCGCCGTGCGCGCGCAGCGCCTGCAAGGCGGTGTCGCCCTTGGGTCGCTCGACGTCGTAGTCGGCGCGCCGGTTGCTCACCTTCGTGGCGATGTTGAGCCGCTGTTTGAGCAGCAACGCGGTCAGCTTCACCTGGCGCCAGCGCTTGGCGACGATGCCCGCCTCCTGCTGCGCGAGCATGGTCTCGATCGCCGCGATCTCGGCGGGAACGATGTTCGTCGTCGCGTCGAGCGCCTTCAGCGCCGCGACCTTCGGCTTGACGTCGTCGACATAGAGCTTCTTGAAGCGCGGCGCGAGGCCGTTGATGATGAAGTCGAGATCGGCGGTCGCCTGGACGAACTGGCGCTTCTTCGGCGTCATGTTGCCGTCGGCGCTGACGAGCTTGGCCGGGTACTGCGCGAGGCCGCCGAGGCCGCTCGCCTTCGCCGCCGTGAGCAGCAGGTTGGCGTCGCCGCGCTTGGCGATCACCGGCGCGAACGCGTCGGCGAAGCGCTTGCCGTCGACGCACGCCGTTCGCGCCTTCGCCAGCTCGGCCATCGCCTTCGGCCAGTCGGGCCTGGCGGCGGCGGCGTTGGCGGCGCCGAGGGCCGGGTCGGAGATGTCGGTCTGGTCCTTGACGTGCGCCCGCTGCGGATGCTTGCCGAGCTCGTTGCGCAGCTTCATCACCCCGGCGCGCTCGGCGTCGTATTTCTGCCGCTCGGGCGACGGCGTCGCCGGACCCTTCGCCGGCGCGGCCGCTTTAGCCGAGACGGGCGGCGGCGGCGCGGAGCCCGCGCCGACGACGGGCGGCGCGACGGCCACTTCGCCGTCGTCGCCTGCAGTGTCGCCTTCGGCACCCTGGCCGACGAGCGCCGGCAGGGTCTTCAGGCCGAGGACTTCGAGCAGATTGGGCATGGCGCACCCCGCGGTCGGGTGATGGAGCGCCGAAGGCTAGCGCCGGCCCTGGGCCGGCGCCACTCCCCCCTGTCGAAGGGGATATCGAGGGTTTACGGAAACAGCAGCCGTTGCCCGCCGCCGCAGGCGCGGCGCATTTGGGCACACTCCTGGTTCTCGAAGTCCCGGAGCGTCCTCCATGTCCGTCACCCCCCTGGCCTCGCCCCGCCGGCCGGACGCACTGGCCGAAGCCCGCATCCATCTCGCCGCCGCCTACCGGCTCGCGGTCCTGCACGAGCTCGAGGAGGGTATCGACAACCACTTGACGATGCGGGTGCCCGGGCAGGAAGGCCGCTACCTGATCCTGCCCTTCGGCCTGCATTGGTCGGAGGCGAGCGCGAGCAATCTCGTGATCTACGACGACAGCGGCGCGACGGTCGAGGGCACGGGCACGGTCGAGCGCTCGGCGCACTGCATCCACACGCCGATCCATCGCCTCACCGGCGCCGCGGTCGTGCTGCACACGCACCAGACCTGGGTACTCGCGCTCAACTCGCTGCAGGACAACCGGCTGCTGCCGACGACCCAGACCGCCGCCTTCTTCGATGGCCAGGTCGCCTACGACGACACCTACACCGGCGTGGCCGCGTCGCTCGAGGAGGGCGAGCGGCTGGCCCGGGTGATGGGCTCGAGGCCGATCGTCTTCATGAAGAACCACGGCGTGCTCGTCACCGGCGACAGCGTGGCGCAGGCCTACCGGCGGCTCTACAAGCTGGAGCGCGTCTGCCGCAACCAGGTGCTCGCCCTCAGCACGGGCCGCCCGCTCGAGGTGCTCGCCGAGGAGATCGTGACCCGGGTCAAGACGCCGAATGCCGAGGACACGCACTCGCGCGGCGAGCGCGAGCGG
>DATCGH010000587.1:0-3308 GCA_036509055.1 Caldimonas sp. | reverse complement strand
CATCGGCACCGATCTCTGCGACATCCGCCGCATCGCCGCGACGCTGGCGCGGCGCGGCGACCGCTTCGCCGAGCGGGTGCTCGGGCCGCTCGAGCTGCAGGTGTTCCACGCCCGCCGCACCAAGCTCGAGGAGCGCGGCGTCCGCTTCCTGGCGACGCGCTTTTCCGCCAAGGAAGCGTTCTCCAAGGCGATCGGCCTGGGCCTGCGCATGCCGATGACCTGGCGCGGCTGCGAGATCCTCAACCTGCCGAGCGGCAAGCCCGAGATCCGCCTCAACGGCGTGCTCGCCGAATGGTTCGAGGCGCGCGACCTGCGCGCCCACGTCACCGTGACCGACGAGGCCGACTACGCGGCCAGCTTCGTCGTCGTCGAAACCCGGAGCGAACGATGAAGGAAGCGGTCCATTCGCCGGTGGTGCTCGACGTCGCCGGCCTCGCCCTCGAGGCCGACGACCGACGCCGCCTGGCGCATCCGCTCACCGGCGGGGTGATCCTATTTGCCCGCAATTGGCGCGACCGCCGCCAGCTCACCGACCTGGTCGCCGAGATCAAGGCCTTGCGGCCCGACGTCCTGGTGTGTGTCGATCACGAGGGCGGCCGGGTGCAGCGTTTCCGCAGCGACGGCTTCACCCAGTTGCCGGCGATGCGCGTGCTCGGCGAGATGTGGATGGCCGACGGCCGCGGCGCCCCGGGCTCCGGCGCGATGCGCGCCCTCGAGGCCGCCACCGCCGCCGGCCACGTGCTCGCGAGCGAGCTGCGCGCCTGCGGCGTCGACCTCAGCTTCACGCCGGTGCTCGACCTCGACCATGGCGGTAGCGGCGTGATCGGCGATCGCGCCTTCCACCGCGACCCGCGGGTCGTCGCCGCGCTCGCCAAGAGCCTGATGCACGGCCTGCTCGAGGCTGGAATGCGCAACTGCGGCAAGCACTTCCCGGGGCACGGCTTCGTCAAGGCCGACAGCCACACCGAAGTGCCGGTCGACCGGCGCTCCCTCGCCGCGATCCTGGCCGACGACGCCCGGCCCTACGAATGGCTCGCCGGCTCGCTCTCGAGCGTGATGCCGGCGCACGTGGTCTATCCCAAGGTCGACGCCAACCCGGCCGGTTTCTCGGAGCGCTGGCTGAAGCAGATCCTGCGCCTGCAGCTCGATTTCGAAGGCGCGATCTTCAGCGACGACCTCAGCATGGCGGGCGCGCGTCGCATCGGCGGGGTCGAGGTCAGCTATGCCGAGGCGGCGGCGCTGGCGCTCGCCGCCGGCTGCGACATGGTGCTGCTCTGCAACCAGTCGCTCAACGGCGGCGCCGAGGTCGACGAGCTGCTCGACGGCCTGCTCCAGGCCGAGACCGAGGGCCACTGGCAGCCCGACCCGGTGAGCGAATCGCGCCGCCTCGACCTCCTGCCGCAGACGGTGCCGGTCGCCTGGGACGAGCTGATGCACTCGCCGGCGTACCAGCGCGCGCTCGAGCGCCTGCCCTGAAACGAAACGGCCCGGCGCTGCTTGCGCAGCCGCCGGGCCGGACCCGGGGTTAGTGTCCCGGTCGCTCAGGCGTTGGGCGCCTGGTTCTCGAACGGCAGGCGAACCTGCGACAGGTCCTTCTTGGTCTCGACCAGCACCAGCGGGCCTTCGTCGGCCAACTCGACCTTGCGGATCTCGCGCGGCACGTGGATCGGTGCCGGCATCGCCGCCATCGCCGCCTGCGCCGCACGGATCTTCTCGGCGTCCGAGTTGACCCACTGCAGGCCGGCGCCGTCGGCCACGGCGTTGAGCGAGTCGACCGGCAGCACGTAGTCGACCGCAGCCGCAGCCGCTGCCGGCTGGACCGGCGCCATCGGCGGCTCGGCAGCCTGCGGCGCGAACGCAGCAGGCTCGGCGACCTGCGCCATCCGGGTCGGCTGGGCGCGGGGCTCCTCGTCGCGTTGCGCGAACAGCGGCATCGGCGCCGGCTCCTGGGCGGCCGGCTCGAACGACGCCCGGTCGGCGAACGAATGCGGCTCGGCGCGCTCCTGCGCCTGCCACACGTCGGGCGGCGGGGCGGACAGGTCGGGGCTCGCGCCTTCGGCCGATTCCTCGGCGCTCACGCCTTCGCGCGGACCGCGATCCCGACCGCGGCCGCCGCGACGGCGCCGGTTGCCCGAGCCCTCGCCGCGTCCATCACCCGGCAGGCCGCCTTCCTCCGGTCGCGCCTCGCCAGACTCGATCGGTGCGCTGTCGAAGCCTTCGGCCGACTCGGTCCGCGCTGGTGCGGCTTCGCCGTCCTGCGCCGCCTGCGCGTCTCGATTCAGCTCGCTGCCGACGGTGGCATCGTCGCGATCACGACCGCGTCCGCCGCGGCGGTTGCGCCGCCGTCCGCCCTGGCGCTCGCCGCCCTCGGCGCCTTCGCCGCTTGGGCTCGGCGCCCCGGGGCCTGGCAACGTATCGACGAAGCCCTGCGGGGCCGTGCCATCGGCGCCGACGGGCGTCTCGACCGCTTCGCCGTTCTGGCCGGCACGATCGCCGCGGCCGCCGCGACCTTCGCTGCTGCGCCCGTCCTGGCGCGGTTCGCCGCGTTGGCCACCGCGCTCACTGCGTTCGCCACGACCGGTGCGAGGCTCGCGCGCCTCGCGAGGCTCGCGGCCTTCACGCGGTTCGCGGCCCTCACGGCCTTCGCGGGCCTCGCGCGGCTCGCGGCCTTCGCCTCGAGCGCCTTCCATCGAATCCGGCTTCGACGCGCCCTCGGCGCCGCGCTCGCCCCGGCGGCCGCGGCCCTGCGCCTCGCCGCCGCTGCCTTCCGGCCGATCGGCCGAGCGCTCGCCGCGCCGGCCACCGCGGCCGCCCCGGCCGCCGCGATCGCCTCGCTCGCCGCGTTCGCCACCCCGGTCGCCCCGGCCGTCGCGCTCGCGCTTCGGCGCTTCACCGGCGGCAGGCGCCTGCAGCGCCAGCGGCCGCGTGACCGTCGTCGGCGCCGGTTCGGCAACTGAGAAAATGCTCTTCACCCAGGCGAAGAAGCCCCGGCCGGCAGGCGCAGGGGCGGCGGCCACGGCCACCGGCAGCGCCGCCGCGGGTGCGACGGCCGGTGCCGGCTTCGGCTCGGGCCTCGGTGCGGCCACGGGCGCCGGCGTCTCCGGCAGGATGCCCTTGATGACCGGCTCCTGCTTGGCCTTGCCCTTCTCACGCCGGGTGATGCCGACTTCCTCTTCGGGCTCGTCGATCATCGTGTAGCTGGCCTGCAGGTTCTCGAGACGCGGGTCGTCGTGGCGCAAGCGCTCGAGGCGGTAGTTCGGCGTCTCGAGCGCCTTGTTCGGCACCAGCAGCACGGTGACGCGCTGCTT
>DATCGH010000586.1:0-11649 GCA_036509055.1 Caldimonas sp. | reverse complement strand
CGGGGCGATGCCCCGGCCGGAAGCCGCGACGCGGCGGCGCGAGCCGGCAGGCGTCGGGCCGTCGCCTTCCTGGCGGTTTGCGGCACCGGCGGCCTCGGCCTGGTCGGCTGCGGCAGCGCCCCGCCGCCAGTGCCGACGCCGCCAACCGCCCCGGCGCCTCCGCCGGTCGCCGCAGCGCCGCCGCCTCCACCTCCGCCGCCGCGGCGGCCGCGCATCGGCCTGGCGCTCGGCGGCGGCGCGGCCCGGGGCTTCGCCCACATCGGCGTGATCCAGGCGCTCGAGGAGAGCGGGCTCGCGCCCGACCTCGTCGCCGGCACATCGGCCGGCAGCCTGGTGGCCGCGCTCTACGCCTCCGGCAGGAGCGGCAACGATCTCGCCGTGCTCGCCGACACCATGGACGAGACCGCCTTCGCCGATTGGGCCTACCCCGGCCGGGGCCTGATCCGCGGCGAGGCGCTCGCGAAGTTCGTGCGCGACAAGACCGGCAACCGGCAGATCGAGCAGATGAAGATCCCCCTCGGCATCGCCGCGACCGATCTCGACAGCGGCGAGGGCATCCTGTTCCAGCGCGGCGACACCGGCACGGCGGTGCGCGCCTCGAGCGCCGTGCCGGCCGTGTTCCAGCCGGTGAAGATCGGCGCCCGCGAATACGTCGACGGCGGCCTGTCGGCGCCGGTGCCGGTGCATCACGCCCGGGCGATGGGGGCCGAGTTCGTGATCGCGGTCGACATCTCCGCCGTGCCCCAGGGCAACCCGACCAGCGACCTGGCGCGGATGCTGATGCAGACCTTCTCGATCATGGGCCGCAGCATCAAGGGCTACGAGCTGCGCGATGCCGACCTGGTGCTGGTGCCGAAGCTCCCCGGCGTCGCCGGCACCGACTTCAGCACCCGCAAGCAGTCGATCCGCGCCGGTCGCGAGGCGACCCTCGCGCAGATCGCCGAGCTGCGCGAGCGGCTGGCGGCCAAGGGGAGGGCGCTCTCGCCGGCCTGATCCGGTTTCGATCCAAGGAGCCTTGTAACGTTCATCACAGTATGAGATATTCGTTGCATGGACTGGTTGGTGCTCACCGCCTCGCTGCCGACCTCGCCGAGCGGCCTCCGGGTGCGCATCTGGCGGGCGCTCAAGGCCACCGGCTGCGCCACCCTGCGCGAAGGCGTCTACATCCTGCCGACCGCGGCGCCCGCGGCAGACGAGCTCCGGTCGATCGACCAGGCGATCCGCGACGGCGGCGCCGAGGCGCACCTGCTCGAGCTGCAGGCGCGTGACCCCGCCCAGGACACGACCTTTCGCTCCTTGTTCGATCGCAGCGAGCTGTATGCCGACTTCGCGACCGCGCTGAAAGAGGCGCGCAAGGCGATTTCGACCGGTTCCGACCCGGCGTTGCGCAAGCTCCTGCGCCAGCTCGAACAGCAGCTGCAATCGATCCGGGCGCGCGACTTCTTCCCCGACAAGGCGGCTGCGAGCGCGGCCGAGGGCTTCGAGCGGCTCCGCCTCGAACTCGAGCGCAGGCTCTCGCCCGGCGAGCCGAAGCGCGAAGCCGGCAGCGTGGAGCAGCTTGCCGCATCGGCGTTTCAGGGCAGGACCTGGGCCACGCGCAAGCGTCCCTGGATCGATCGTCTCGCGACTGCCTGGCTGGTGCGCCGATTCGTCGACAAGGGGGCGCGCTTCCTCTGGCTCGACGATCCGAAGCGGTGTCCGAAGAACGCCCTCGGCTTCGACTTCGACGGCGCGCGCTTCACGCACGTCGCCGACAAGGTGACCTTCGAAGTCGTGGCCCTGGCCTTTGGCCTCGAGCGGGACGCGGCCCTCAGCCGTCTCGGCGAGCTGGTGCACTACATCGACATCGGCGGCACCCCGGTCGACGAAGCCGCCGGCCTGGAGACGATGGTGCGGGGCCTGCAGGCGCAGCACGGCGACGACGACGCCCTGCTCGCTTCGGCCTGCATCCTTCTCGATACCCTTTACGCCGGCCTGGGAGGCTCGCACGCATGAAACAGCCCGACCCGGTGACCTTGCGCCAGGCCTCGGCCTACTGGTTCAAGCTGGGCTGCATCAGCTTCGGCGGCCCGGCGGGGCAGATCGCGCTGATGCACGAAGAGCTGGTCGAGCGCCGCCGCTGGATCTCGGAGCAGCGCTTTCTCCATGCTCTCAACTACTGCATGGTCCTGCCCGGGCCCGAGGCGCAGCAGCTCGCTACCTACATCGGCTGGCTGATGCACCGCACCTGGGGCGGGCTGATCGCCGGCGGCCTGTTCGTGCTGCCTTCGCTGCTGCTGCTGATCGCGCTCTCCTGGATCTACCTGGCGTTCGGCACCGTGCCGGTCGTCGCCGGTCTGTTCTACGGCATCAAGCCGGCGGTGACGGCGATCGTCGTCTCCGCCGCCTGGCGCATCGGCTCGCGGGTGCTGACCAATGCCTGGCGCTGGGCGATCGCCGTGGCGGCGTTCATCGCCATCTTCGCCCTGGAGATGCCGTTCCCCTTGATCGTCCTCGGTGCCGGGATCGCCGGCTGGCTGGGCGGCAAGTTCCTGCCGGCCCGGTTCGCGGTCGGCGGCGGCCACGGTGCAGCCGGCAAGCGGGTCGGCGCGGCGCTGATCGACGACCAGACGCCCACGCCCGAGCACGCCCGCTTCAGCTGGCGCCGATCGGCACGGGTCGTCGCCGTCTGCCTCGGGCTCTGGCTCGTCGCCATCGCCGGCCTGGCGTCGGCCTTCGGCGTGGACGCGGTGCTGACGCAGATGGCCTGGTTCTTCACCAAGGCGGCGCTCCTGACCTTCGGCGGCGCCTATGCGGTGCTGCCCTACGTCTACCAGGGCGCGGTCGAGCAATACCACTGGCTCACCGGGCCGCAGATGATCGACGGCCTCGCGCTCGGCGAGACGACGCCGGGTCCGCTGATCATGGTGGTCTCGTTCGTCGGCTTCGTCGGCGGCTGGACGCGCGCGATCTTCGGCTCGGAGTCGCTCTTCCTCGCCGGGGCCGCAGCGGCCTCGGTGGTGACCTTCTTCACCTTCCTGCCGTCGTTCTTCTTCATCTTCGCCGGCGCCCCGTTCATCGAGTCGACCCACGGCAAGCTCGGCTTCACCGCGCCGCTCACCGGCATCACCGCGGCGGTGGTGGGGGTGATCGTCAACCTCGCCGTCTTCTTCGGCTACCACGTGCTCTGGCCGGCCGGCCTCTCCGGGCCGTTCGACGCGCTCTCGGCGGTGATCGGCGTCGTCGCCGGCATCGCCCTGATCCGCTTCAAGGTGGGCGTCATCCCGGTCGTGCTCGTCGCCGGCGCGGTCGGCGTCGCGGCGACGTTCGCGCGCCCGTTCCTGTCTTGAGGAGAGATCGCATGGCGATGGCTCCGGCAAGGGGCGCTCGCGCTCGAAGCGAGCTTCGGCAGCGTCGCGCAACGGCGTGAGGATCTCATCGCCCGGGCCCGGGCGCCCGGACGCAGCGACGGCGTGCTGCTCGCGTTCTCTCCGGCCGAGGCTCGGCGGGTCGACAAATGCCGGGTCGACGCCGCGGCGCCGCCCAAGGAGGTCGCATCATGAAATGGATCACCCGCGAACGGCCGAAGATCGACCGCATCGCCTGCCCCTGGCTGATCGCCCGCTTCATCGACAAGGAGCCGGAGTTCCTCTACGTGCCCGCGGCCGAGGTGCTGGCCGGCGCCGAGCGCACCGGCGCCATTCCCTACGACATTCCGGGCGTCGAGATGTCGCACGTCGGCGAGCGCTGCAGCTTCGACGCCTTTCTCGCGAAGTACCGCCTCGACAGCCCCGCGCTGCAGCAACTCGCCGCCATCGTCCGCGGCGCCGATACCTCCCGGCTCGGGCTGACGCCGCAGTCGGCCGGGCTCTACGCGATCTCGCTCGGCCTGTCGAAGGTCTTCGCCGACGACCACGAGATGCTCCGGCACGGGATGGTGCTCTACGACGCGCTCCACGCCTGGTGCGAGAGCTGCCAGGAGGAGACGCACCGCTGGCCGCCGCGCATCTCCTGAAGGAAAGTCGCGGACGAAAAAAAGCCCGGACGGATCCGGGCTTTTCGGGGTCGCAGCGCGTGGGCGATGCGACCGCCTTTCAGCGAGCGTGAGCTCAGGCCTTCTTCGCCTTGGCGGCGCGGACGGCGCTCGACGACATCGCTTGGAAGTTCGCGTCGGCGACTTCTGCGGCTTGCTTGCCGGCCTTCTGCACGCTTTCGAAAGCGTTGTTGGCAGCGGCGACGGCCGACTTCACCAGCGCGACGGCGTTCTCGGTGCCGGCGGGCGCGTTCTTGACGGCGTTGTCGACGACCGACATGAACTTCGCTTGCGCATCGGAAGCGGTCGCTTCGGCGACACGGCCGACTTCGGCGCCGGTCGAGGCGGCGATTTCATACACCAGGCGGCCATAGGAGGCGGCCTTCTCGGCGGCGGGCTGGATCAGGCCGGCTTGCAGGGCCAGCAGCTCTTGCGCATCCTTGACCGACAGGGCAGCCTGGATCGTCGCCGAGGCTTCGGTCAGGGCGGTCTTGGCGACCTGGGTGTTCAGCTCGATCAGCTTCTCGACGCCTTCGAAGGCGAGGCCCGAGAGGCCGAACATGGTTTCGACATTGGCCTTGTATTCGGACACGATTTGTTCAGCGGTCAGCATGAGGGGTCTCCTGGAGTGATGGGGGGCAGGGCAGTGCGGTTCAGCGATTTATGCTGCAACGCAACATGAACGAAGTATAGAGGTAAACCCGAGCATTGCAAGCACTTTATGCTGCGCCGCACCACTTTAGTCGGGAACCCCTATTCCCGGCCCGGGCCGGGCCGGGACGGCGGGCGTCGATGAAGGCCTTCCATGCCGATCGGCAGCCGCTCGACCTGCCGCCGGGACACCGCTTTCCGGCGACCAAGTACCGGCGTCTTCGCACCCGCGTCGAGGCCTGGCCGGAGCTCGAGGTTCGGGAAGCGGAGCCGGCGCCGGACGCGATCCTGGCGCTTGCCCACGACCTCCGCTACGTGCAGGCGATCGCCGGCAACGGCCTGAGCGCGGCCGAGCAGCGGGCGATCGGCTTTCCGTGGAGCGAGGCGATGGTCGAGCGTGCGCGCCGCTCGGTCGGGGCGACGCTCGCCGCGGCGCGGACGGCACGGGTCGAAGGCATCGCCGCCAACCTCGCCGGCGGCACCCACCATGCGAGCGCCGGCCGCGGCAGCGGCTACTGCGTCTTCAACGACGTCGCCGTGGCCGCGCGCGCGGTGCAGTCGGATGCGGTGTGCAGGGCCGCGCCGCGCATCGTCGTCATCGACCTCGACGTTCACCAGGGCGACGGCACGGCCTCGATCTTCGCCGGCGACGAGAGCGTCTTCACGCTGTCTCTGCACGGCGAGAAGAACTTTCCCTTCCGCAAGGCGGCGAGCGACCTCGACGTCGCCCTGCCCGACGGCTGCGGCGACGGCGACTATCTCGCCGCGCTCGATGCCGCCCTGGCGGCCGTCTGGCGCGAGCACGCGGCGCGGCCGTTCGGCCTGGCCTTCTACCTCGCCGGCGCCGACCCGCACGAGGGCGACCGGCTCGGCCGCCTGAAGCTCTCTGCCGCGGGGCTGCTGGAGCGCGACCGGCGGGTGTTCGCGGCGCTGCGCCAGCACCGTGTTCCGGTGGCGTTGTCGATGGCCGGCGGCTACGGCCACGACATCGAGGTCACGGTCGCGATCCAGGCGGCGACGATCCGCGCCGCGATCGAGTCCTGGCAGGGATGGAAGAATGCGCGGCCATGAACGACAGCTCCCGCGCCGCCTCCAACGAAGCTGCGGCCCTCGACCGGCCGCAGCCGCTGCCGCGCTCCGCCTACCGCCGGTTCGTGCCGCTCGCCACCCGCTGGCTCGACAACGACGCCTACGGCCACATCAACAACGTCGTCTACTACGCGCTGTTCGACACCGCGGTCAACGGCGTCCTGATCGAGGCCGGCGCGATCGACGTCGCCGCCGGCACGGTGATCGGCTATGTCGTCGAGACGCGCTGCAACTACTTCGCGCCGCTCGCCTTTCCCCAGGCCCTGGAGGCCGGCATCCGGGTCAGCCGGATCGGCGGCTCGAGCGTGCGCTACGAGATCGGCATCTTCGCCGCCGGCGGGGCCGAGACCGCGGCCCGCGGCCACTTCATCCACGTCTACGTCGATCGTGCGACAGAACGGCCGGTCACCTTGCCCGACCGCCTGATGCAGGTCGTGAAGGAGCTCGCGTGAGCAGCACTCCGCCCGTCGCCATTCTCGACGTCGAGGAAGCGATCACCTCGCGCCACTCGATCCGCGCCTTCCTGCCGAAGCCGGTGCCGCGGGAGCTGCTCGAGCGGGTGCTTGCCGTCGCCTCGCGCGCGCCCTCGGGCACCAACACCCAGCCGTGGAAGGTCTACGTCCTGACCGGGGCGGCCAAGGAGGCCCTGTCGCGGCGCGTCCTCGACATCTACGACGATCCCGAGGAGCGCGAGCTCCACACCGAGGAGTACGCCTACTATCCGATCGAGTGGAAGTCGCCGTTCATCGACCGGCGGCGCAAGGTCGGCTGGGACCTCTACGGCCTGCTCGGCATCGCCAAGACCGACAAGAACCGGATGCACCTGCAGCATTCGCGCAACTACGAGTTCTTCGGCGCGCCGGTCGGCCTGATGTTCACGATCGACCGGATCATGCGTCAGGGGAGCTGGCTCGACTTCGGCATGTTCCTGCAGAGCCTCATGGTCGCGGCCCGCGGCCTCGGCCTCGACACCTGCCCCCAGGCCGCGTGGACACCGTTTCACCGCCTGATCATGCCGGCGCTCGGCGCGGCGGCGAACGAGCAGCTCGTCTGCGGCATGTCGCTCGGCTACCGCGATCCGGACGCGATCGAGAACACCCTGGTCACCGAGCGTGAGCCGGTGGCGAACTTCGTCAAGTTCATCGAGTGAGTGCCGGAATGAAGCCGAAGGTCCTCGTCTGCCGCCGGATCTTTCCCGAGACGCTGGCACGCCTGCGCGAGCACTTCGAGGTCGAGGCGAACGACGGCGACGACGTCTGGAGCCGCGACGAGCTGATCGCTCGGCTGCAAGGCAAGTCGGGCGCATTCCTCACCGGGACCCAGCAGATCGACGCCGCGCTGCTCGACGCTTGTCCGGGCCTGCGCGCGGTCTGCAGCATGGCCGTCGGCTACAACAACATCGACGTCCCGGCCTGCACCGCGCGCGGCGTGCTGGTCTCGAACGCACCCGACGTGCTGACCGAGACCACCGCCGATTTCGGCTTCGCGCTGATGATGGCGGCGGCGCGGCGCATCGCCGAGAGCGAGCATTTCCTGCGCCGCGGCGATTGGCGCAAATGGTCGATCGACCTGTTCGCCGGCGCCGACGTTCACGGCGCGACCCTCGGCATCCTCGGCATGGGCCGGATCGGCCGGGCGATCGCCCGCCGCGGCGCTCGCGGCTTCGACATGCCGGTGGTCTATCACAACCGCTCGCGCCTCGATGCCGCGGTCGAAGCCGAGCTTGGCGCCCGCTGGCTGACGAAGGACGAGCTGCTCGCGACCGCCGACCACCTGGTGATCGTCGTGCCGTATTCGGCCGAGTCGCATCACCTGATCGGCGCCGCGGAGCTGAAGCGGATGAAGCCGACGGCCACGCTCACCAACATCGGCCGCGGCGGCATCGTCGACGATGCCGCCCTGGCCCGGGCGCTGCGCGAAGGCACGATCGCCGCCGCCGGCCTCGACGTGTTCGAGGGCGAGCCAACGGTCCATCCCGAGCTCCTGAGCGTGGCCAACGTCGTGCTGACGCCGCACATCGGCAGCGCCAGCCTGCCGACGCGGCGGGCGATGGCCGAGCTCGCGGCCAGCAACCTGATCGCCGCGCTCGACAGCCGCCCCGGCGCGCCGCCGCCGCCCACCGCCCTCAATCCCGAGGTGCTGGCGTCCCGGAGACTGTAGGAACGGACCCACAACGGCCGAGGACGCGGGCCGATAGCAGCGACACGGAGCCGGCGCAGAATCGATTCGCCCTTGTCCTCCGGCGCCTTCGCGCGTCCCGCGCCATGAAGATCGAACCGCAAATCACCTCCGATCTCGTCCGCCTGGGCGCACTGATCGCCGACATGCCGGTCGCGATGCTGACCTCGGTCGGCGACGACGGCGCCCTGGTCAGCTGCCCGATGGAAGCGCTGGAAATGGACGGCGAGGGCGCGCTCTGGTTCTTCACCGACCTGCGCTCGGATCTGGCCGAGCGCCTGCGGGTCGTCAACCTCGGGTTCTCCGACGAAGTCCGCGGCACCTACGTCTCGATCTCCGGACGCGGCGAGATCGCCAAGGATCCGCAGCGCATCGAGCGCCTCTGGACGCTGTTCGACCGTGCCGCCTTCCCCGACGGCCCGGCCTCGCGCCATCTGGCCCTGCTGAAGGTCGTACCGGAGAGGGCCGAGTACTGGGATGCACCGAACAGCCGCACCGTCCGCCTGTTCGCCCTCGCTGTTTCCGCGGTCGCCCGCACACCGGTCGGCCGGACCGATCACGAGGTTCTGACCGACTTGTCCGTGCCGCATCCGGCGAGCGCCGCCATCGAACGATGAGGAATCCGCTCGCGGCCTGGCGGGCGGGTGTTCGCTGGCCGCTGGCGACCCTCGGGGTCGTCGCGACGCTGGCGGCGGCGGTCCTCGCCTGCGAGGCGATGGGCTGGCCGTTCCTGGTCTCGCCGGTGCAGCGCTGGCTGGCGGGCACGCTCGACCGCCGGGTCGAGCTCAACGACGAGGCGGGCGGCACCAGCGGTGTTCGCGTCGGGCTGCTGCGCGGGGTGAAGGTCTCGGCGCAGCGGATCGAGCTCGGCGCTCCGGCGTGGAGCAAGGCGCCGCACACGCTGCTGGCGCGCGACGCCCGCCTCAGGCTCGGCTATCTCGATCTCTGGCGCACCTGGCGCGGCGAGCCGCTGCGCATCAAGGATCTCGAGGCGCGCGAGCTCGACGCCGTGGTCGAGCGGCTTGCCGACGGCCGGGCCTCGTGGCAGTTCGGCAAGCGGGCCGTCACCGCAGAACCCGAGGGTGCGACGACGCTGCCGAACTTCGCCAAGCTGCGCGTCGGCAAGGGTCGCCTCCTTTATTCGGACGAGCTGCTGCCGGCCTCGGTCGAAGCCCATTTCGCCCTGAGCGATGGGGCCGGGCCGGCTGCCGCTGCGCTCCCGGCCAGCAGCGCCTCCGACCCCGAGGGCCTCTTCGTGCGTGCCGGCGGCGCGGCCAAGGGTGCGTCGGCGGCCGCGGCGGCCGTGGCGCTCGCGCCGGGCGAGCGCGGCCTGCGCCTCAACGCCTTCGGCCAGTATCGGAAGCTGCCGGTCCGGATCGAGGTGCGAACCAGCGGCGTCATCGGCCTGCTGGTCGAGGGCAAGCAGGCCACGGCGCAGCCGCTGCGCCTGCTCGCGAGCGTCGGCCGTGCCAACCTGTCGTTCGAAGGCAGCACCACCGATCCGCTGCATTTCGCCGGCCTGCAGGGCCGGTTCGTCGTCACCGGCGCATCGCTCGCTTCGATCGGCGATCCGCTGGGGGTCACCCTGCCGACGACGCCGGCGTTCAAGACTCACGGCACGGTGGTCAAGGACGGCGGCCTGTGGAAGACGGTCTTCGACGAGGCCACCGTCGGCAGCAGCCGGCTCGCCGGTGCCTTCACCTACGAGAGCCGGCGCAAGGTGCCGCTGCTCTCCGGTCGGCTCACCGGCTCGCGCCTGGTGCTGGCCGACCTGGGTCCCGTCGTCGGCACGTCAGGCGAAAACGATCCGCCAGGGAAGGGCGGGAAGACGACCGGCGCCGAACGTGTCATTCCGGACCGCAAGTTCGACTTGCCGTCGCTGCGGGCGATGGATGCCAATGTCCTGATCGACATTGCCATGTTCGACCCGGGCACGACCCTGATCGAGCCGCTGCGGCCGGTGCGCGCCCACCTGCTGCTCGCCAACGGCGTGCTGACGCTCGCCGACTTCGACGGCCGCACGGCGCAGGGCCGGCTGGTCGGCTACCTGCAGCTCGACGGCCGCGGCAAGGAGGCGCTGTGGACGGCCGACCTGCGCGCCCTCGGCGTCGATCTCTCGCACTGGCTGCGCCTGAAGCGCTCGGACCCTTCGTCGCCGGCCTTCGTCTCCGGCAAGCTCGATGCCCTGGTCCAGGTGAAGGGCTCCGGCCGCTCCACGGCCGAGATCCTCGCCAGCCTCAACGGCGACATTCGCGCCCACGTGCGCGAGGGCTCGATCTCGCACCTCGTCGTCGAGATGCTGGGCCTCGACGTCGCCCAGGCGCTGGGCCTCAAGCTGACGAAGGACCATCCGCTGCCCCTCCTGTGCAACGTGGTCGATCTCGACGTCGCCGGCGGCGTCGCCAAGCCCAAGGTATTCGTGGTCAACACCAGCGACTCGACGATGTTCGTCGATGGCACGCTGTCGCTCAAGACCGAAGCGATGGACCTGCGCACCGTGGTCTCGCCGAAGGACTTCAGCCCGCTGACGCTGCGCACGCCGATCTTGGTTCGCGGCACCCTCGGCGACCCGGTGGTCTCGATCGACGCCAAGAAGGTGGTCGCCAAGGCCGCGGCGGCGGCGCTCCTCGGCGTCCTGGTGGCGCCGATCGCGGCGGTCGTGCCCTTCGTCGATCCGGGCTCCCGGGACGCGGCGAAGGAAACGGCGGCGCGCTGTGCCGAGATGGTGGGCACAAGCGGCAGCATCCCAGCCGCGACCCGGGTGCCCAAGGGCGCCCCGGTGCCCGCGCCGTCGAGTCCGGCGAGCGCCGTCGCGGCGGCTCGCTGAGGACGCGTCAGGCCTTGCGCTTGTTGCTGACGAGCTTGCCTTCGCCCTTCGAGCGCGACTTGCCGGTCTCTTCGGCCTGCTGCATCTGCTCGGCCTCGGCGGCCGAATCCGGCGCTGCGTCGCGCGCTGCCGGCTCGACCTTGCCCGATTGGGCGAACTCGCGCGCCGCCTTGTCGTAGCGCCGGCCGGCGTCGTAGTCGCCTTCGCCCTGGACCGGGTCCTGCTTCGGGGTCTTGGATGTCATCGCGTATCTCCTGAGGTGGTTGGATGCCCGCCGGGCAAAAGCCCGATCAGGCGGCGGCCCGGTCCTCGACGACCTCGTCGGTGACGACGTCGAAGCGCAGCAGGCTGTTGGGTCCGAAGCACATCGTGATCGGTACGTCACCGGCGTCGCGGCCGCGTGCCATGACGATGCGGCCGATGCGCCGGCGGTTGTGGCGGGCGTCGAAGGTGTACCAGCGATCGCCGAGGAAGACCTCGAACCAGGCGCTGAAGTCCATCGGCCCGGGCACCGGCGGGACGCCGATGTCGCCGAGGTAGCCGGTGGTGTAGCGCGCCGGAATGTTCATGCAGCGGCAGAGCGTGATCGCCAGGTGCGTGAAATCGCGGCACACCCCTTCCTGCTCGCGATAGCCGTCGAGCGCGGTCCGGGTCGGGCGCGCCGTCTTGTAGTTGAACTTGAGGTGCGAGTGGACGAAGTCGCAGATCGCCTGCACCCGGGCCGTGCCCGGCGGCACGCTGCCGAAGCGGGTCCAGGCGAGGGGGAGCAGCTCGCTGTCGACCTCGCAGTAGCGGCTGGGCAGGAGGAATTGCAGGGTCGAGAACGGCAGCTCGGTCGGATCGTGCTGGCGCGCAGCCGGATCGATCTCGTCGAGCTCGCCGGAATCGCGGA
>DATCGH010000585.1:0-7369 GCA_036509055.1 Caldimonas sp. | reverse complement strand
ATGCGGGCGATCCGCGCCGGCTGGATCGACGTCGCCATCGCCGGCGGCAGCGAGTCGATGCTGACCCCAGGGGTGCTGGCGAGCTGGCAGGCGATGCGGGTGCTGGTGCCGCTCGGTGCAGCGGCGAACGATGCCGCCGCGGTGGCGGCCTGCTGCCGGCCGTTCGCCGCCGAGCGCAACGGCTTCGCCCTCGGCGAGGCGGCGGCGGCGTACGTGCTCGAATCGCCGGCCCATGCCGCGGCGCGCGGGGCGCGGGCCGACGCGATCCTCGCCGGCTATGCGAGCAACTGCGACGGCGTGCACATCACCCAGCCGGATGCTGCCGGGCAGGCGCGGGCCATGACCGCGGCACTTGCCGACGCGGGCCTGGCGGCGAGCGAAATCGGCTACCTCAACGCCCACGGGACGGCGACGACCGCCGGCGACGCCGCCGAAGCCGAATCGATCGCCCGCGTGTTCGGCCCGGGCGGCGTGCCGGTGAGCTCGACCAAGGCGATCCACGGCCACCTGCTCGGCGCCGGCGGCGCGGTCGAGCTGCTCGCGGCGCTGCGGGCGCTGGTGGCCCGGCGCCTGCCGCCGACCGCGAACGTCGCCGCCGCCGACCCGGCGTTCGCGATCGACCTGGTGCGCGGCGAGGCGCGCCGGGCCGACGGCCTGCGGGCGGTGATGTCGAACTCGTTCGCGTTCGGCGGCACCAACGCCGTCCTGATCGCCTGCCGTCCCGAGTAGGGCACGCGGCGTCGCAATGCGCCCCTTCGATCCGCGCGGGCGAGGCGAGCTGCGTGCCTTGACGCTCTGACCGGCTGCCGCCGATCCAGCCGCACCCGATCCGCACCGCGTTGGGCGCCGGAACCGACAAGGCCTGACAGATACTGTCGTCGCGATCCTGACGTCGAGGAGGCGATCGCATGGTCGATCACGCGCTTCTCTTCACCGACCTCGTGGACAGCACGGCCGCCGTCGAGCGCCTGGGCGACGCTCGCGCCGCGAGCGTGTTCGCCGAGCATGACCGCAGCGCGCGCGTCCTCCTCGCCCGCCACGGCGGCCGGGAGATCGACCACAGCGACGGCTTTTTCCTGCTGTTCGCCGACGTGGTCGCGGCAGCGTCGTTCGCCTTGGCCTACCACGAGGCGCTCGCCGGCCTCGGCCTCAGCTCGCGCGCCGGGCTGCACGTCGGCCCGGTGACGCTGCGCGAGAACGCTCCCGACGAGGTGGCGCGCGGCGCCAAGCCGGTCGAGGTCGAGGGCATCGCCAAGCCGCTCGCCGCGCGCGTCATGTCGCTGGCCCGCGGCGGCCAGACTCTGCTGACGCAAGCGGCGCGCTCCGCGCTCGGCGACGCCCTTGCCGGCGCGGCGACGATCGAGGCCCACGGCCACTATCGGCTGAAGGGAATTACCGAGCCGGTCGAGATCTTCGAGCTCGGCGTGCGCGATCGGTCGTCGTTCGCGCCCCCCGACGACTCCGATAAGGCGGTGCGCGTCACTCGGGTGGAAGACGTTTGGCAACCGGTGCGCGAGGTGCGGCACAACCTGCCGCCCGAGCGCGACGCGTTCGTCGGCAGGACGGCGGACCTGGCAGCCGTCGCGGCCCGATTCGACGCCGGCGCACGCATCCTGACCCTGCTCGGTCCCGGCGGCACGGGCAAGACGCGGCTGGCCCGACGCTATGGCCGGAGCTGGCTTGGCGATTGGCCGGGCGGCGTCTACTTCTGCGACCTCTCCGACGCGCGGGCGCTGGAAAGCGTGTTCTTCGTCGTCGCCCTCGCGCTCGACGTGCCGCTCGGCAAGGGCGACCCCGGCGTCCAGCTCGGCCACGCGATCGCCACCCGCGGCCGCTGCCTCGTGATCCTCGACAACTTCGAGCAGATCGTCGAGCACGCCGAAGCCAGCGTCGGCCGGTGGGCCGATCGCGCGCCCGACGCCGGCTTCCTGGTCACGAGCCGCGAGCGGCTTCGCCTCGCCGGCGAAATCGTGCTGCCGCTCGAGCCGCTCTCGCTCGACAGCGAGGGCGTCGAGCTGTTCGCTCTGCGAGCCCGCGCGCAGCGGCCCGATTTCGCGCTCACGCCGACGAACCGCGACGTCGTCCAGCGCATCGTCGCCCTGCTCGACGGCCTGCCGCTCGCGATCGAGCTGGCGGCGGCGCGCATCCGGGTGCTGGCGCCGGCACAGCTGCTCGAGCGGCTGGCCGACCGCTTCGCCCTGCTCGCCGGTGCGCGCAACGCTGCCGACCGCCAGGCGACGCTCAGAGGCGCGATCGACTGGTCGTGGAACCTGCTGCAGCCGTGGGAGCAGGCGGCACTCGCGCAGTGCTCGGTATTCGAGGGCGGCTTCACGCTCGACGCCGCCGAGGCGGTGATCGACCTTTCGTCATGGGCAGACGCGCCTTCGATCATCGACGCCGTCCAGGTGCTCGTCGACAAGAGCCTGTTGCGCACCTGGATGCCGGTGAAGCAGCTGCGACACGACTTCGAGGAACCCTATTTCGGCATGTACCTCTCGATCCACGACTACGCGGCCGAAAAGCTGGCAGCGAGCAGCGTCGGCGCACAACGGGCCGCCGAAGAGCGCCACGGCCGGCATTTCGCCCGTTTCGGCGCCGATGAACGCCTGCGGTCGCTGTACCGCCGCGGCGGCGGCGCGCGCCGGCACGCGTTGACGCTCGAGCTCGGCAATCTCGTGACTGCGTGCAGGCGGGCGGTTGCGCGTGGACACGGCGACGTCGCGGTCGCGACCCTACGGGCGGCCTGGGAGGTGCTGATGTCGCAGGGCCCCTTCGACCTGGTGATCGGGCTCGGCACCGAGGTCGACACGGTCCAGGACATCGAGCCTTCGCTGCGTGCCGCGGCGTTGACAGTGGTCGGGCGGGCGGCCCACGCGGCGGGACGGCTGGAGCAGGCCAGCGCCGTGATCGCGCATGCGCTCGAGCTCGCGCGCGTGGCGAACGACCCGGCACGCGAGGCAGAGGCGCTGACGCGGCTCGGCACCACCGAACGGCAACAAGGCCGGATGGAAGATGCCCGTCAGCACCTGGAGCAGGCACTCGCGCTGCGCGACGCGCTGGGCGAGGTCGACGGCGTCGTCATCGCCGAGCTCGGCGTCGTGCAGCGACAGACCGGGGCGATGCAGGAAGCGCTCGCGACCTACGAGCGGGCGATCGCCATCGTCCGCGAGCTCGGCAACGCCGACGCCGAAGCCAGGGTGGTGAACAGCCTGGCGATCGTCCACGCCGAGCAGGGCCGTTTGGAGGAGGCACGGATGCATTTCGAGAGCGCGCTGGCGCTCAGCCGCGAGCTCGGCGATCGGCGCCAGGAAGGGCTCGTGCTCGGCAATCTCGGATCACTGAACACCGAGCAGGGCAGGCTCGCGATCGGGCGAGAGCAGTGCGAGGCTGCGCTCGCGATCCACCGCGACACCGGCGAACGCGTCGAGGAAGGCAACGCGCTCACCAACCTGGCCATGCTCGATCAGACAGAAGGCCGGGTCGAGGACGCGCGCGGCAAGTTCGCTGCGGCGCTGGCGATCACGCGCGAAGCCGGCAATCGGCGCAGCGAGGGCGTTGTTCTCGGGATGCTCGGCGCGCTCGAGCGCGAGCAGGGCCGGCTCGAGCAGGCGCGAACGCATTACGACCAGGCTCTTCAGATTCACCGCGCGGTCGGCAATCGGCGCTACGCAGGCTCGGTGCTCGGCCAGCTCGGCAATTTGCGGACCCAGCAGGGACATCTCGAAGAAGCGCGTGCCCTTCTCTCCGAAGGCGAAGCGCAACTGCGCGCAGTCGACGAGAAGCTCGAGCTGCTGGGCCTGCTCTGCCTGCGCGGCCGGCTCGAGCTCGCCGCGGGCGAACTGGCGCGTGCTCAGGCGTTGCTGGCGGAGGCCGACCGCGGCGCCCGGGCGTTGGCCCTCGACGCCGACTCGAAGTTGTGGAAGGAGATCGCAGCGCTGCGCCAGGCGATCGAGACGGCCCGGCCTGCTGCTCGATGACGTCGATCCCTGCCGGCGAAGCGGAACGAGCACCCGGCCGCCGCGCCGGCGACGCCTGCGCTACTTCTTGGCGTGATGGACGACGAATTCGACGAACATCTCGGTGAACTTGCCTTCGACCACCTTCTTCACCGTGCTCTGCATCAGCTCCTCGATGCTCATGTCGGGCTCGCCCGCCTTCTTGCCCTTGATCAGGTCGCTGACGGCATCGGTGACCAGGCCCTTGGCCTTGTCGAGGACGAAGTCCTTCACGTAGCGCTGCAGCTTGGTCATCAGGAAGTCGCGGTTGATCGGCGGCGGCACGTTGGCCAGCTTCGCCATCGCCTCGAGGTCCTTCTCGCTGAAATTCGCCTTCGACAGATAAGGGCCGAACATCTTCGAGAACGTCTCGGCCATGGCTCCCTTGAGCATCATGCCGACGAGGTCGGATGCGACGCTGGCCGCGCCTTCCTTCGCCACCGCCGTCCAGTCGAGCTCCTTCTGCGTGCCGGCGATGTATTTGCCGCTCAGCTGCTCGACCAGCTGGAAGACCGACTTGGCGCCGGCCTTGGCGGCGACGCCTGCCTTCTCGCCGCCGTATCTCTCCGCGCCCTTGGCGATCACGTCGGCGGCGACGTCCTCGGTCTTTCGGGCGATCTCGACCGCCGTCTCGGCCGATTCGATGCTGTCGGTGTTGTATTTCTTGATCGTCGCAGCGCCCTTGCGAGTGGCCTTGGCGATCTCCGGCAGCAGCTTGTTGACGCCCTCGACGTCCTGCCTCTTGAGCGCGGTGCGGGCCTTGAGGACCATGTCGCGGGCGCCGTCCCAGATGTTGAGGTCGTTGATGTCGACCGCCTCTTCGCCCTTCATCGTCGCCTTGAGCGAGCTGATGCCGCTGGACACCCACGCCGCAAACGGCTCCTCGCGCTGGATCTTCAGCTCTTCGCAATGGGCCTCGAAGGCGTTCTGCAGCTCTCCCTCCATCCTGCTCAGCGCCCTGCCCAGCTCGACGCAGGCCTGCTCCTTGGTGACGTCGGTGAGCTGCCGGCCGCCCACCTTCATCGTGAAGAGCTGTTCCTTCGCGGCGACAGTCGCCGCACCGGCCTTGGCGGCCTTCTCGCCTTCGGCCGAGAGCTGGACGATCTTTCGATCGAGCTCCTCGAGCTGCGCGGTCGCGGCAGCGCGCGTCTTGGCGCTCTGGCCGAGCTTGGCCGCCGCGATGGCGGTCTTCTTCAGTGCCGCGGCGTCCGGCGCCTTCTTCGCCTCGAGGGCGACGATCTTCGCGAGCGTGGCCTTGACGTGCTTCGTGAACTTGATCGCCTCGGGCGAAGGCACGTACTTCGCGGCTGCGGCGGCCTCGACCACCATCTGCACCACGTCGATCGCCCGCTCCGCCCTGGCCAACGCGTCCTTGTCGCTGCCGCCGGCGGCAGCGACCGCGGCCGTGGCATCGGCGACCCGCTGCTTGATCTCGTCGCCCGACTTCCCGCCCGCAGCGGCAGCCACGGTGGCCTTGGCGACGACGGCGCTCAGCCGGCGGGTGAGCTCGGGGGGCGGCGGGAGCGACGTCTTGGCGGGCGCCCCCGGCCCGCCGGGAAGCGCGGGCAGGCCCAGTTTTTCCAGCAGCACCCCCATGCGCGGCTCCCTCCGGATCGTTTGCCGCGATCTTATCGACGGCTGCGCAGGGGAGCGCTCCTTAACCGATGGAAGGCGTTCTTACTGCTCGATCAGGTCGGCCCCGGGCGGCACCGCGAAGCGGAAAGTCTCGGCTGGAATGGCCGGGTTCGCGGCAAAGGCCTCGAAGCGAAGCAGCGATTTCTGGCCGAAGCTGTCGACGATCTCGAGCGCCGCCAGGTCCTTGCCCTTGAAACCGACGCGGACCGACTGGAACGCGCCCTCCTTCGCCTTGGGCTTGGCCTCGGCCCACTCGAGGCCGTCCTTCGCCGGCAGGTTGGCGAGGTCGAAGTCCTTGTCGAGCGAGCCGCCGGCGAGCAGTGCGGCCGGGGTCGCACCGAGCGCCTGGCCGATGCGGCGCGAGCTCGCCTGGTTCAGGTCGCGGTCGTAGATCCAGACCTTCTCGCCGTCGGCGACGATGGTCTGCTCGAACGGCTTGGCATAGGCGAAGCGGAAGCGGTTCGGGCGGGCGAAATCGAAGCTCCCGCTCGAGGTCTTCTTCTTCACGCCGTCGGGCGAGGTCACGGTCTGGGTGAACTGCGCATGGCCGGTCTTCACGTCGCGCACGAACTCGCGCAGGGTGTCGACCGGAGCCGCTGTCACGACGGTCGACAGGCCGATGGCGAAGAGCGCGACGCCGGCCGCGAACGCGCGCCGCATCGCCGTCATTCCGCCCGTGCGGGAACGAGCAGGTCCCGGTTGCCGTTGGTCGCCATGCTGGATACGAGGCCGGATTTCTCCATTTGTTCCAGCAATCGGGCGGCCCGGTTGTAGCCGATGCGCAGATGCCGCTGCACCAGCGAGATCGAGGCGCGGCGATGCTGCAGGACGACGCCCACCGCCTGGTCGTACATCGGATCGTTCTCGCCGCTCGCGGCACCGGCCTCGCCGCCGGCGGCGTCGCCGTCGCCGTCGAGCGTGCCGCCCTCGAGGATGCCGTCGACGTAGTTCGGCTCGCCCTGGGTCTTGAGGTAGGCGACGACCCGGTGCACCTCGTCGTCGCTGACGAAGGCGCCGTGGACGCGGACCGGCATGCCGCTGCCCGAGGGCAGGTAGAGCATGTCGCCCATGCCGAGCAGCGCCTCGGCGCCGGACTGGTCGAGGATGGTGCGCGAATCGATCTTGCTCGATACCTGGAACGACAGCCGGGTCGGGATGTTGGCCTTGATCAGGCCGGTGATGACGTCGACGCTCGGCCGCTGTGTCGCCAGGATCAGGTGCACGCCCGAGGCCCGGGCCTTCTGCGCCAGGCGGGCGATCAGCTCCTCGATCTTCTTGCCGACGACCATCATCAGGTCGGCCAGCTCGTCGATGACGACGACGATGTAGGGCAGCCGCTCGAGCGGCTCGGGCGAATCCGGCGTCAGGCTGAACGGATTGGGGATCGACTCGCCCTTCTCCGCCGCCTCCGCCAGCTTCTTGTTGTAGCCGGCGACGTTCCGCACGCCGAGCTTGCTCATCAGCTTGTAGCGCCGCTCCATCTCGCCGACGCCCCAGTTCAGCGCGTTGGCGGCCTGCTTCATGTCGGTGACCACCGGGCAGAGCAGGTGCGGAATGCCTTCGTAGACGCTCATCTCGAGCATCTTCGGGTCGATCAGGATCAGGCGGACGTCGCGCGCCTCGGCCTTGTAGAGCAGGCTGAGGATCATCGCGTTGATGCCGACCGACTTGCCGGCGCCGGTGGTGCCCGCCACCAGGCAGTGCGGCATCTTCACCAGGTCGGCGACCACCGGCACGCC
>DATCGH010000584.1:0-2498 GCA_036509055.1 Caldimonas sp. | reverse complement strand
CTCCGCCTCGCCTTCCTCGACCACCTCGCCGTCCTTCATCACCAGCACGCGGTGCGACATCGCCCGCACCACCGCCAGGTCATGGCTGATGAAGAGGTAGCTCATGCCGTAGCGGCGCTGCAGGTCGGCGAGCAGGGCGAGCACCTGCTGCTGCACCGAGACGTCGAGGGCCGAGGTCGGCTCGTCGAGGACGAGGATCTCCGGCCGCAGCACCACGGCGCGGGCGATCGCGATCCGCTGCCGCTGCCCGCCGGAGAACTCGTGCGGATAGCGGCCGAGCACGTCGTCGATGCCGGAGGCGGCGCCGAGGCCGACCTCCTCGAGCATCTGCTTCACCAGCTCCTCGCGCTCGCCGCGCGTCAGCTCGGGCCGGTGCAGCTCGAGGCCTTCGCCGACGATCCGGCCGACCGTCATGCGCGGACTGAGCGAGCCGAAGGGGTCCTGGAACACCACCTGCATCCGCCGGCGCAGTCGGCGGCGCGATTCGGCGTCGCCGGCGAGCGGCGCACCATCGAGGGCGACGCTGCCGTCGGCGATCGGCTGCAGCGCGAGCAGCGCCATGCCGAGCGTCGTCTTGCCCGAGCCCGATTCGCCGACGATGCCGAGGGTCTCGCCGCGGGACAGGGCCAGGGTGGCGTCGCGCACCGCGTCGAAGCGGCGGTGGCGAAACCAGCCGCGGGCGATGTCGTAGCTGACGCGCAGGCCCTTCGCCTCGATCAGCCGCGGCGCGTCGGCGGCGATCGGCTGCACCAGCCGGCGCGGGCGGCTCGCCAGCAACCGCCGGGTGTACGCGTGCTGCGGCGCCGCGAACACCGCTTCGGTCGCCCCGGTCTCGACCAGGCGGCCGCGCTCCATCACGCCGACCCGGTGGGTGAAGCGGCGCACCAGGTTGAGGTCGTGGGTGATGAAAAGCAGCGCCAGGCCCATCTCGGCCTGCAAGGCGTCGAGCAGGGCCAGGATCTGCGCCTGGATGGTGACGTCGAGGGCGGTGGTCGGCTCGTCGGCGATCAAGAGCTTCGGCCGGCCGGCCAGCGCCATGGCGATCATCGCCCGTTGCCGCTGCCCGCCCGAGAGCTGGTGCGGCCACGAGTCGACGCGACGCTCGGGCTCGGGGATGCCGGTCTTGGCGAGCAGCTCGATCGCCCGCGCCCGCGCCTCGCCGCGGCCGAGGCGGGAATGCAGGTCCAGGACCTCGCCGATCTGCGCGCCGATCGTGTGCAGCGGGTTGAGCGCCGTCATCGGCTCCTGGAAGATCATCGCGATCTCGCCGCCGCGCACGGCACGCAACTCGGGTTCCGGGGCCTGGAGCAGGTCGCGACCGGCGAAGCGGATCGCACCGCTCGTCTCGGCACCGTCGACCAGGCCGAGGACCGAGAGCGCGGTGATCGACTTGCCCGAGCCCGACTCGCCGACGAGCGCGAATTTCTCGCCCGCGGCGATCTCGAACGACACGTCGTCGACCACCGGCGCGGCGCCGAAGCGCACGCTCAGGTGCTCGATGGCGAGCAGTGCGGTCAGGCGGTCGCCTTCGCCGCCGGCGTCAGCAGCGACTTGCAGGCCGCGCGGTCGGCGTCGCTCCGGTCCGGCGAGGCGCAGAGCGTATCGAGCTCGCCGCGCAGCCGCTTCATCGACGCCGCATGCGCGCCGCCCTGGCCCCAGGTCTGCAGCTTCGTGCCGACGCGCTGCAGCGAGCGGCCGCTGCGCTGCTCGAAGGCGTCGGGCAGGGCCGCGGCCTCGCGCCAGAGCTGCAGCGTGGTGGCTTCGATCGCCGCTTCGTCTGCCGGCGACAGCTCGACCAGCGCGTTCAGGTAGCTCGCGCCCCACTGCAGCCGGGTCGCCGGGCCCTCGCTCTTCTCGTAGGCCTCGCGGTACCAGTGCAGCGCCTCGGCCTTGTCGCCGCGCCGCTTGGCGTTGCTCGCCAGGCCCGACATCAGGTAATAGGGGGAATGGCTCTTCGCCAGATTGGCCTTGAGGAGGGCGTCGGACTCGGCCCCGAGCCCGGCCTGCTCGAGCAGGTGGGCGGCGGAGGTGATGACCGCCTGACGCTCGTAGCCGTCCGTGATCTCGCGATCGGCGCGGGCGACTTCCTCGCGCACGTGGGCGAGCAGGGGCTCCGGCATCTTGGGCGCCGGGACCGGCTTCGCTCCTTCCTCGGGCAGGTCGATCCGCACCAGCGCGACCCGAGCGATCAGCGCCTGCATCCGGTCGGCGCGAGAGATCGTCTTGTCGGCTTCGAGCCGCTGCAGGGCGGCGTCGAAGGTCGCCACCGTCTCGGCCCGCTCCGGCGTGCCCGGGGCCGCCAGGGCGCGGACGATGTCGTCGGCGTAGTTGACGAGCAGATCGGCCACCTCGCGTGCTGCCGTCGGGTCGGCGACGGCGGCGAGAACGGCGGAGCGGGCCGCCAGATCGGCAGGGGCCGGCGTCTTGGCATCGCGCGCGGCCAGCGCCTTGAGGCGCAAGCGCATCGCCGTCTCGGGCTGGTCGGCCGGGCAGGCGGC
>DATCGH010000583.1:0-3879 GCA_036509055.1 Caldimonas sp. | reverse complement strand
ACGCCACCGATGACGAGGTTGAAGCGCTCGCGCACGAACAGGTCGATGGCGAAGTTCTGCAGCAGCACGTAGACGATCGCGCCGATGAAGGCACCGACCGGATGCCGCATGCCGCCGAGCACGGCGACGATCAGGATTGAGATCATCTGCGCCAGGTTGATGGTGCCGGGCGAGATGCGGCCGTTGTACCAGACCATGAGCACGCCGCCGACCGCGGCGAGCAGGCCGGCCACCGCGTAGGCGGCGACGCGGTGCGCCGTGACGTGGTAGCCGAGCGAGGCCATGCGCCGCGGGTTGTCGCGGATGCCCTGCAGGGCGATGCCGAACGGCGCGCGGACCAGGTGCTTGACCAGGAAGTAGCCGCCGAGCGCGCAGGCGAGGGTGACGAAGTAGAACGGCACCGGCTCCTTCCAGTCGATGCCGAGGAATTCCGGCGCGGCGACCTTGCTGAAGCCCTGGAAGCCGTTGAAGACGGTGTAGTTCTGCTGCGCCAGGTAGAAGAAGGCGACGCCGACCGCCAGCGTGATCATGATCGTGTAGATGCCCTCGGTGCGCACCGAGAGCCAGCCGACCGCGGCAGCGAAGACGGTGGCGGCGAGCACCGAGAAGGCGCAGGCCAGCCACCACGGCCAGCCCAGGCTGATGGCGGCGAAGCTGCTGGTGCCGAAGATCGCCACGCCGTAGCCGGCGAAGCCGGCGACCGTCATCTGCGCCAGCGACACCATGCCGCCGTAGCCGCCGAGGAAGGTGAGCGAGAGCGCGATCAGGCCGAGGGCGAGCGACTGGGCGCCGATCTGGTAGGTGAAGAACGGCGAGGCGATGAAGGGATAGAGCAGCGCCGCGGCCAGCACGACCAGATGGCGCGGGCGGATACCGATGCGCTCGCTCCAGAGCGGCGCCGGTCCGGGGGCGTCCACAGGGCGCGACCCGTCCCCGGCTTCGCGCAGACGAGTCGTGCGCGGCAGCGAGCTCGGCGCCGCCGCGGTCGCTGCCGAGTTCATTGCCCGACGCCACTGCGACGCGCTCATTCGGAAGCCTCCGCGCTTCGCGCTGCGGCATTCGCGGTGGGATCGGCCCGGTGGCTCATCCCGCCTTCCCCATGATCCCGCGCGGTTTGAACGCGAGGGCGACGAACATGATCACGAAGGTAAAGACGACGCTGTAGGTCGGCGCGTAGGCCAGGCCGAACTGCTCGGCCAGGCCGATCAGGAGCGCGCCGATCGAGGCGCCGACGACGCTGCCCATGCCGCCGACGATCACCACCACCAGCGAGGCGAGCAGGTAGCGGGTGTCCTCGCCCGGCGAGATCGAGAGCGCGGTGCCGCCGACGACCCCGGCGAGGCCGGCGAGCCCGGCGCCGATCGCGAACGTCACCGCGAACACCAGCTGCACGTTCACGCCCGAAGCGGCGAGCATCTTCTTGTCGTCAACGCCGGCGCGGATCATCATGCCGACCCGCGTCTTCGCGAGGAAGCTCCACAGGCCGATGCCGATGACGATCGCCGCCAGCAGCACGAACAGGCGATAGGTCGGGAACTTCTCCACCAGGGGCAGCTCGGTCGAGCCGTAGATCCACTTCGGCGGATCGAAGGTGTAGATCTCGCCGCCGAAGCCCCAGAGCATCAGGTCGGCGAGGACGATGGAGATGCCGATGGTCACCAGCGTCTGGCGCAGGTCCTGGCCTTCCATGAAGCGGAAGATGGTCACCTGGAGCAGCAGGCCGACCACCGCCGCCGAGAGAAAGCCGGCGGCCACCGCGAGCAGCCAGGAGCCGGTGTTCTCGCCGACGATCCAGCCGACGTAGGCGCCGAGCAGGTAGAGCGAGCCGTGCGCCAGGTTGACGTTTCGCATCAGGCCGAACACCAGCGTGAAGCCGCTCGCCACCAGGAAGTAGAGCGAGGCGAGGGTCAGGCCGTTGAGGAGCGTCTTGAAATAGAGCGGCGCGTTGTCGACCACCGCCCACACCGAGAAGACGGCGATCGGGCCGGCGAACAGCAGCCAGAGGGCGGCCTGCTTGCGCGTCAGACTCACGCGGCGCGCTCCCAGCGTCGCTGCGCCGCGATCTCCGGCGACTTGGCGAAGACGCCGTCCTTCATCACCGCCAGGATCCGCTTCGGATCGCGAAGGATCGAGAGATTGGCCAGTGGATCGCCGTCGACCAGCAGCAGGTCGGCGAGAAAGCCGTCCTTGATCACGCCCAGCTCGTCAGGCTTCATCATGATCTGGCCACCGTAGAGCGTGGCCGAGCGGATCGCCTCCATCGGCGTGAAGCCGAGGTACTTGACGAAGAACTCGAGGTCGCGCGCGTTCTGGCAATGCGGCGTCATCGCGAAGCCGTAGTCGCCGCCGGGCAGGATGCGGACGCCGCGCTTGTGCATCGCCCTGAGCGACTCCTGCGCCGCCTCCCACTCGCGCATGTAGCCCATCTGCACCGCCTTGGCGTGGGTGATGCCCCAGGGCTCGGCCTCGTAGAGCATCGCCAGGATGATGGCGATGCCGGGGGCGACGAAGATCCGGTCCTTGGCCGCCTCGAGCATGTCGAGCGACTCGCTGTCGCTGTAGCTGGCGTGATAGATGACGTCGATGCCATGGCGCAGCGACTGCTTCACCGATGCTGCGGAGCGGGCGTGCGAGGTGCCGCGCTTGCCGCGCACCCGCACCTCGTCCATCGCCGCGGCGACCTCGGCGTCGCTCATCCAGGTGGTCTCGGCCGGCGAATCCTGGGTGAAGTTGTCGCCCGAGAGGTTGAGCTTGATCGAGTCGACGCCGTACTTGAGGAACATGCGCACCGCCTTCCTCATCTCGTCGGGCGAGTTGACGTTGACGCCGAAGCTGAACTCCGGGAACGGCAGGTGCGGCAGGGTCTCGTCGCCGAGGCCGCCGGGCACGGTGATTTCCTGGCTAGCAGCGAGGTAGCGCGGCCCCGGGATCTGGCCGGCGTTGATCGCGTTGCGGGTGACGACGTCGAGCCGCGGCTTGGCGCAGGCGGCGCCGACGCAGGAGGTCCAGCCCGCCTCGAGGTACTTCTTCGCGATCTTGGCGCACCAGAGCACGTGCTCCTCGAGCGGCATGGTCTGGATGCCGGCGAGCGTCGCCGCGTCGTTCCACGAGAAATGGGTGTGCGCCTCGCACATGCCGGGCATGAGGGTCGCGCCGGCGCCGTCGATCACGGTCGCGCCGGCGGGCGAGAGCGCCGCGGACGAGCGGCCGACGGTGCGGATGCGGTTGCCCTGCACCAGCACGCTGCCGGAATAGGGCATCGCGCCGGTGCCGTCGAGGATGCGGACGTTGGTGAAGAGGATGCTGTCGTCGGTCGTCGCCATGGTGTTCTCCTCAGGCGGCCCAGCGGGTCATCGTCCGCGCCTGGCGCAGGGGCGGCGCACGGTGGAACTCGCCGCCCTTCATCACCGACAGGATCCGCGCCTTGTCCTGCAGGACGGTGATGTCGGCGAGCGGGTCGCCGTCGATCAGCAGGATGTCGGCAAGGCAGCCTTCGCGGATGTAGCCGATCTCCTTGCCGCGCTTCATCATCGGCCCGCCCCAGGCGGTGGCCGAGAGCAGCGCTTCCATCGTGCTCATGCCGACGATCTTGACGAAGTACTCGAGGTCCTTGGCGTTGGTGCCGTGCGGCGTCCAGGCGAAGCCGTAGTCGCCGCCGGGGAGGATGCGGACGCCGCGCTTCCTCAGCCCCTTCATCGATTCGACCGCCGCCTCGAGCTCGCGGTGGTAGCCCATCTTCTTCGTCACCTCGGGCGTGAGGCCCCACTCGCTCGCGTGGTGGCAGGTGTTGATGAGCCAGGCGAGGCCGGGAGCGATGAAGTGCTCCATCTTGTGCTGCTCGAGCAGGTCGAGCGTTTCCTCGTCGGTGAAGCTGGCGTG
>DATCGH010000582.1:0-8226 GCA_036509055.1 Caldimonas sp. | reverse complement strand
AGGTGCTCTTGTACTCGCGGTCCGACAGCGTCAGCAGCTGCTCGCGGATCCGGTTGCCGTCCTTCAGGGCGAAGCTGCGCACGCAGCCGACCTGGTCGCTGCGCTCGTCGCCCTCGATCCGGCTTTCGGCGACAACGTCGTGCCAGCTGTCGTGGCTGTTGAAATCGCGCAGCACCGCCCAGACGCGATCGATCGGCGCATCGATCACGGTCGAGCGGACGACGTGCTGCAGCACGATCTACCTTCTTCCGAAGTGGCGCTTCAAGGCGTCGAAGCCGCCCTGGAACACGCCCTGACCGATCGTCTCGACCAGCTCGCGCTCCCGGCTCTCGGCGCAGTCGAACTCGGCGCTCCACTCGGCGAAGCAGCGGGCGCCGTCGGTCACCGGCGTGAGCTTGAGGGTGGCGACGTAGTTCTCGACGCCCATCGGACTCTCCAGGATCTCGTAGACGCAGGAGTAGTCGTAGTCGGAAAGGGCCAGCAGGCGCTCGCGGATCATGCCGCCGTCCCGGGTGTGGAAGTGGCGGATGCAGCCGACCCGGTCGCTGGCCTCGCCGTTCTCGATCCGGCTGTCGGCGATGCCCGGATGCCATTGCGGCAGGCCGTTGAAGTCGCGGATCCGCGACCAAACGGTGTCGGCGCTGGCGTCGACAACGCTGGAGGTGTAGACACGAATCACCGGCTATTCCTTGGTAGGGGCCGGCGGCAGCGCGGCCTGCGCGCCGCTCGCGCCGCCCACGAGGCGCTGGATGTCGCCGCCCTCGAGGCCGATCTCGCGCAGCAGCTGGTCGACCAGCGGCGCCTGGGCGCGGAAGCGCAACGCGGAGTTCACCAGCCCGTCGGAGAAGCTGCCGCCGCCATGATGGCCGTCGCCGTTGACGCCGCCGCCCGAGCCGCCGAGGCCGTCGACCTGGAGGATCTTGATGCCTTCGATCCGCTCCATCGGCCGGACCGATTCGCGGATGATCGCCTCGGCCTTCTCGACCAGCCTCATTCGCAGTGCCGACATCCTCGCCTCGGGCGAGAGCATGTTGTGCGCGTCGTTCATCAGCCGCAGCGCCTCGGCCTCGATCTCGGCACGCACCCGCATCGCCATCGACTTGATCTTGTCGGCGTCGGCATCGGCCTCGGCCTGGGCCCGGATCGCCGCGCCACGATCGGCGCTGGCGTCCTTCTCGGCGCGGGCGGCGCTGGTGAGGCGCAGGGCCTCGCGCTCGGCCGCCTGGCGCGAGCCGATCAGCTCGATCGCCTTCTTCCGCTCGGCCATCTCGACTTCGCGGGCGGTGAACACCTTCTCCTCGGCCGTCACCGCATCGGCGCGCGCCAGGTCGGCCGCCGCCTGAGCGACGCTTTGCGCCTCGCTCTCCTTGGCGACGGCGATCGCCCGCTTCTGCTCGGCGAGCTCGAGCGCCATGCGCCGTTCGATCTCCGCCGCCTGGATCGTGCGTTCCTTGCCAATCCGCTCCTGCTCGATCGTCTGCTCGGAGCGGAGGCGCGCCGCGTCGATCGTCTGCTTGGCGGCGATCTGCGCGCTTTCGCCCTGCTCCTCGCGCTGCGCTCGCTCGGTCTGCAGCTCGGCGCGCTGGCGGGCGCGGGCGATCTCGACCTCGCGCTGCTGGCTCAACCGTGCGTACTCGCCCTCGCGGTCGATCTCGAGCGAGAGCTTCTCGGCCTCGAGGTTCTTGTTGCGGATCGCGATCAGGGTGTCCTGCTCGACGTCGTTGCGCTGCTTCTTGCGCTGCTCGATCGTCTCGGTGAGTCGCGTCAGGCCCTCGGCGTCGAAGGCGTTGCTCGGGTTGAAGAACTCCATGCCGGTCTGGTCGAGCTGGGTGAGCGACACCGACTCGAGCTCGAGGCCGTTCTTGGTCAGGTCCTCGGCCACCGTCTCGCGCACCCGGCGGACGTAGGCGCCGCGCTTCTCGTGCAGCTCTTCCATCGTCATCTCGGCCGCCGCGGTGCGCAGGGCGTCGACGAACTTGCCTTCGACCAGTTCCTTCAGCTGCTCCGGCTCCATGGTGCGCAGGCCGAGCGTCTGCGCCGCCGCCGCCACCGCCTCGGGCCGGGCCGCGACCCGCACGTAGAACTCGGCCATCAGGTCGACGCGCATCCGGTCGCGGGTGATCAGCGCCTTGTCGCGGCCGCGGGTCACCTCGAGGCGCAAGGTGTTCATGTTCACCGGGATGACGTCGTGGACGATCGGCAGCACGAACGCGCCGCCGTCGAGCACCACCTTCTGCCCGCCGAGGCCGGTGCGCACGAACGAGCGCTCCTTCGAGCTGCGCAGGTAGAGCCAGTGGAGCAGCCAGACGACGATCGCGACGACGATCGCGACGACGATCAGGCCGAGGATGAAGCTGCCGAATTGGGCGCCGGTCATGGTCTGTCTCCTGAGATCCGGGTGATCTGGGTGAAGCGCCGAGTGGTCTCGGTCAGGGCGATTTCGGTCGGCAGCCGCTCCATCGAGCTGGCGCCGTAGAAGCCGTGGCACGACGGACAATGGCCGAGGATCCAGGCAGCGTCTTCCGGAGTCGCGACCGGCCCGCCATGGCAGAGGACGATGACGTCGCCCCTCACCTTCCTCGCCGCCGCCGCGCGGGCCTCGATCAGGGGCACGCAGTCGGCCAGGGTCAGCGCGGTCTCGGCGCCGATCGCGCCGCCGGTGGTGAGCCCGAGGTGGCAGACGACGATGTCGGCGCCGGCCTCGGTCATGGCGGTGGCCTCGGCCTCGTTGAAGACGTAAGGGGTGGTCAGCAGGTCGAGGGCATGGGCACGCGCGATCAATTCGACCTCGAGGCCGTAGCCCATGCCGGTTTCCTCGAGGTTGGCGCGAAAGCTGCCGTCGATCAGGCCGACCGTCGGGAAGTTCTGCACGCCGGAAAAGCCGAGGCCGATCAGGCGCTGCAGGAACTCGTCGGCGATCATGAACGGGTCGGTGCCGTTGACGCCGGCGAGCACCGGCGTGTGCTTGACCACCGGCAGCACCTCGTGCGCCATCTCGCAGACGATCTCGTTGGCGTTGCCGTAGGCGAGCAGGCCGGCGAGCGAGCCGCGCCCGGCCATGCGATAGCGGCCGGAGTTGTAGATGACGATGAGATCGATGCCGCCGGCCTCCTCGCACTTGGCCGACAGGCCCGTGCCGGCGCCGCCGCCGATCAGCGGCCGGCCGGTGGCGAGCTTGGCGCGGAAGCGCTCGAGCAGCGTCTGTCTAGCGATTCGGGGCATAGGCGGGGCGGGCGGAAGGGGGGCGTTGCTCGGCGCTCGCCGCGACCTCGCGCCAGGCGGCGACCAGGGCGTCGGCGAAGGCCTCGTCGTTGATGTTCAGCGGTAGGCGGACGAGCTTCCGGTCGGCGCCGGCGCGAAAGCGCTGCGCGATCGCCTCGAACAGCGCCCGGTCGGCTTCCGGATCGTGGAAGGGCTGGCCGGGCCGGTCGATCGACGAGACCCCGCCCTCGGGGATGAGGAAGCGCACCGGGCCGCTCATCGCGTTCAGCTTGTCGGCGAGAAAGGCGCCGATCGCCCGGCATTCGTCGACCGTGGTGCGCATCAGCGTCACCGTCGGGTTGTGGCGGTAGAGGCGGCGGTTCTTGAAACGCTCGGGCACCGTGTCCCAGGGGCCGAAATTCACCATGTCGAGCGCGCCGCACGAGCCGACATAGGGCAGCGGCCGGCGCGCGAACACGTCGAGGCGGGTCGGCCCGGCGGAGAGCACGCCGCCGACGATCTCGTCGGCGATCTCGGTGGTGGAGACGTCGATCGCGCCGGCCAGCAGGCCCGAGTCGGCGAGCTTTTCCATCGACTGGCCGCCGACGCCGGTGGCATGGAACACCAGGCAGTCGTAGTCGGCGTCGAGGCGCTTGACCACCGTCTGCACGCAGGGCGTGGTGACACCGAACATGGTGAGGCCGAGCGCCGGCTTGTTGTCGGCCGAGAGCACCGGCGGGTGGGCGATCATCCCGGCCAGCGCATGCGCGGCATTGGCCAGCACCCGCTCGCTGATGCGATGGATGCCCTGCACGTCGGTCACCGAATACATCATGCAAATGTCGCTCGGACCGACGTAGGGCCGGGTGTCGCCGCTGGCCATGGTCGAGACCATCACCTTGGGAACGCCGACCGGCAGCGCCCGCATGCCGGCGGTGGCGAGCGTCGTGCCGCCCGAGCCGCCGGCCGAGAGCAGGCCGCCGAGGTCGGAACGGGTCTGCACGAAGCGCGAAAAGGCGAGCGCCATCGCCGTGACCGCGCTGCCGCGGTCGCCGCTGAAGACCGCGGACTCGCCGTCCGGATGATGGCGCGCGACCTCGCGCGGATGCACCGCCGCGCTCGACGGCTTGCCCGAGGTCGCGAGATCGACGGTGACGACCCTGAGGCCGAGCTTTTCCAGGCACTGGCGCAGGAAGTAGAGCTCGCGGCCCTTGGTGTCGAAGGTGCCGGCGACGTAGGCGGCCCGGCTGCTGCTGGCGGCGACGGGGAAGTCGAGCACCTGGCCGCCCTGGCTTGCCCTCGTGCTTCCGCTGACGGCCTGCGCCGAGGATGCGTTGTCGGCCGCACGGCCGCTTCCCTCGCTCGTCGTGTTGCCGGGCGGCGGCGACACACGGGCGATGTCGGCCACCGGCGCCGCCGTGCCGCCGGCGTTCCAGCGGTTGAAGCCGCGCACCGTGCGCGGCGCCACGTCGTCCAGCGAAGGCGCGCCGTCGCCATGGGCGCGGCGGACCGTGAACACCTGGGTCGGCGCCGGCTCGACGTCGCGGCGCACCGGCGCCTCGGGCTCGTCGTCGTCGCCACCGCCGGAGCGCAGGCCGAGCAGACGCTCCTGCAGCTCGCGGTCCGCGCCGAGCTCGGCCGCGGCCATCTCGCGGGCGATGCGGCCGTTGACCATGACGCCGACGCGATCGGCCACGTCGATGGCGACGCCGAGGTTCTGCTCGATCAGCAGGACCGCGATCGCGCTCTCCACGGCCAGGTCGCGCAGCGCCTCGACCACCTGCTCGACGATCATCGGCGCCAGCCCCTCGGTCGGCTCGTCCATCACCAAGAGCTTCGGCTCGAGCAGCAGCGCCCGGCCGATCGCCAGCATCTGCTGCTCGCCGCCGGAGAGCTGGGCGCCGCCGTGGTCCTTGCGCTCGGCCAGGCGAGGGAACATCGCATAGATGCGCTCGACCTCGCGCCGGTGCCGCGCCACCAGGCGGAGCGTCTCGTCGACGCTGAGCGACGGCCAGACCCGCCGCCCCTGCGGCACGTAGGCAATGCCGCGCTGGGTGATGCGGTTGGGGGTCATGCCGCGGATCTGCTCGCCGAACAAACGAATGCTGCCGCTGCACGGCACCAGGCCGGTGATGGCGTTGCAGAGCGTCGTCTTGCCCATGCCGTTGCGGCCGACGATGCCGAGCACGCCGCGCTCGAGCTCGAAGCTCACGCCCTGCAGCACGTGGGCGTGGCCGTAGTAGACGTCGAGGCCTTCGACCGCGAGCACCGGGCCGCGCGGCACTGCCGCCTTGTCCCGGTCGCGCGTGCCGGCCATCAGTGCCTGCCTCCCATGTAGATGGCCTGCACCTCGGCATCGTTCTCGATCTCGTCCGGGGTGCCGCTCTTCAGCACCCGGCCGTTGTGCATCACGGTGACCTTGGTCGCCGCCCGCATCGCGATCTCGAGGTCGTGCTCGATCAGGAGATAGCTCATGTGCGGCGGCAGCGAGGCGAGCAGGGCCACCAGCTCGCGCCGCTCGGCCGGCGACAGGCCCGCCGCCGGCTCGTCGAACAGGATCAGGCGCGGCGCGCCGCCGAGCGCCATGCCGATCTCGAGCTGGCGCTGCTGGCCGTGCGCCAGGTCGGCGACGCGGCTGTCGGCGATGTGCGTCAGCCGGGTGCGTTCGAGCAGGTCACGGGTCGCGAGGCTCGAGGGATGGCCGCGGCCGGCACGCCAGAAGCTGAAGCGGCCGCTGGCGATGCCGCGGACCGCGAGGTAGAGGTTGTCGCGCACCGTGAGGTCGCGAAACAGCAGCGAAGACTGGTAGGTTCGCCGCAGGCCCTTTCGGATGCGCTCGTGCGGCGGCAGCTCGGTGATGTCTTCGCCGAAGAAATGGATCCGCCCGGCGGTGGGCGGAAAGTCGCCGGTGATGGCATTGAAGAGCGTCGTCTTGCCGGCCCCGTTGGAGCCGAGGATCGCCGCCTTCTCCCCCGCCGCCACCGAGAACGAGACGTCGTCGACGGCGCGCAGCGCGCCGAAGGCGCGGGTCACGCCGGCGAGCACCAGCGCATCGCCCGACAGCAGGCCGCTGCCGGACGATGCGTTGGGCTGGCGCCGCAGCCCGCTTTCGCGGGCCGACCACGACCCGCCCTCGCGGGCGGGCGGACGCAGCGACGTGATCGACGCCATCGGGATCGACGGCCTACTTGCGGCAGTCGGGCACGTCGCGCGACCCCAGGCCCATCTTCTTGAACTCGGCCTCGGGCAGGCCGAGCGTCTGCGAGATGTTGGGCACGGTCTTGACGACCTTGTTGTAGAACGAGCCGTCCGGCGCCTTGGTCACCTCGGTGATGTAGGTCGTGCCGACGCCGTTGCGGTTGGCATCGATCTTCACCTCGCCCGCGGGACCCTTGAAGCTGGTCTTCTGCAGCGCATCCCGATAGGCCTTCTGGCCGTTCGAGAGATCACCCTTCACCGCATCGAGCGCCTCGAGCGTCGCCCGGGTGTTGATGTAGTACAGGTAGGCGAACAGCGACGGGCTGGGGAAGCCGTCCTTGAACTGCGCCTTGTAGTCGGCGACGAACTTCTTCCACTCGGGCGTATCGATCGAGTCGGCCATCGGCCCGGCGGAGGCCGTGCCGAGCAGCGATTCGCGGCGCTTGCCCTTGTAGTTGAGGACCGTCTGGTCGACCGTGATCGAGCCGCCGATCATCGGCTTGTTGCCGCCCGCCTGCTCGTACTGGGTGAGGAAGTTCACCGCGTCCGAGCCGCCCAGGACGACGACGAGCGCGTCGATGTCCTTCGGGATCTTGGCGATCACCGAGGCGTAGTCCTTGGTGCCCAGCGGCACCCAGGCCTTGTCGATGACCTTGCCGCCCTTGGCGCAGTAGCTGGCCATGAAGCCCTGCACCTGCGAGTACGGGAAGCCGTAGTCCTCGGAGATCAGGAAGGTCTTCTTGTAGCCCTTGGAGAGCGCGTGCTCGCCGAGGCCGACCATCCACTGCGCCCCTTCGGTGTTGAAGCGGTAGAAGTTCGGCGCCGGGTCGGTGAGCGTCGTCGCCTGCGCGCCCGAGGAGCCGTTGATGAAGGTGATGTCGGGTTTGGTCTTGGCGTAGTTCTTGACCGCGATGCCTTCGTCGCCGGACAGCGGGCCAATCATGATCTGCACCTTGTCCTGCTCGACGGCCTTTCTCGTCATGGCCACGGCCTTGTCGGGCGTGGCGTCGGACGAGACCTTGACGAACTCGATCTTCTTGCCGCCGGCCATGCCGTTCCTCTCCTTCAGCGCCATGTCGGCACCGCGGTAGCCGTCCTGGCCCGGCACCGCGAACGGCCCTTCGAGGTTGGCGAGCAGGCCGATCTTCAGCGTCTCCTGCGCGCCCGCCGTGCCGAGCAGGCAGGCGGCCGCCGCCGCGCCGACGATCGAGCGCAGCAAGACTCTCCTCTTCGATGCAATCACAGTTGTCTCCTCTTCTGGTTGGAAAGCTCGGGCTGCACGAGACGTGAGCGAAGCATCGCCCACAGCCCGAGCAGCCCATCGGGGGAAAACAGGACGATGGCGAGGAACACGCCACCGATGACGAGGTTGAAGCGCTCGCGCACGAACAGGTCGATGGCGAAGTTCTGCAGCAGCACGTAGACGATCGCGCCGATGAAGGCACCGACCGGATGCCGCATGCCGCCGAGCACGGCGACGATCAGGATCGAGATCATCTGCGCCAGGTTGATGGTGCCGGGCGAGATGCGGCCGTTGTACCAGACCATGAGCACGCCGCCGACCGCGGCGAGCAGGCCCGCCACCGCGTAGGCGGCGACGCGGTGCGCCGTGACGTGGTAGCCAAGCGAGGCCATGCGCCGCGGGTTGTCGCGGATGCCCTGCAGGGCGATGCCGAACGGCGCGCGGACCAGGTGCTTGACCAGAAAGTAGCCGCCGAGCGCGCAGGCGAGGGTGACGAAGTAGAACGGCACCGGCTCCTTCCAGTCGATGCCGAGGAATTCCGGCGCGGCGACCTTGCTAAAGCCCTGGAAGCCGTTGAAGACGGT
>DATCGH010000581.1:0-2566 GCA_036509055.1 Caldimonas sp. | reverse complement strand
GGCGAGCCGGCGTTGACCTCGCTGCGCAGGTGGGCGACGAGCTCGCGCTGCTTGCCGTCCTCGGCCTCGTCGCCGAGGGCGGAGAGGGCGCGCTCCAGCGGCAGCCCCGAGCCGACCAGGCCGGCGAGCTGCCGGGTCCAGACGGCCAGGCCCGTGGAGTCGAAGACGCGGCGGCCGAGACGCAGCCCGCCGGCCGGGCCGGTGCCGGCCGTGACCACCTGGGTGACGGCCAGCGGCACCAGCGCCTGCGCCCGCAATTGCGAGCGCGCCGCCTTCGGCGACTCGGCCTCGAGCAGGCCGCTGGTCGCCTTGCCGGCGGCGTCGAGGGCTTCGAACTTGTAGGCCGGCACGAGCCCTTACTCTCTTGTGACGCGGATCACTTCTTCGGGCGAGGTGATGCCCTCGGCGACCAGCCGCTCGCCGTCCTCGCGCATCGAGCGCAGGCCGGTCGCCTCGGCGGCGGCGAAGATCTCCGCCTCGGGCGCGCGGCCGTGGATCAGGGCCTGGATCTGCTCGCCCACCATCATCAGCTCGTAGACGCCGGTGCGGCCCTTGTAGCCGGTCATGGCGCAATGGTCGCAGCCGACCGGGTGGTAGCGGCCCATGGCACCGACCTTGCGGCAATGGACGCAGAGCTTTCTCACCAGGCGCTGCGCCAGCACCCCGATCAGGCTGGACGACAACAGGAACGGCTCGACCCCCATGTCGATCATCCGCGTCACCGTGCTCGGCGCGTCGTTGGTGTGGACGGTGGCGAGCACCAGGTGGCCGGTGAGCGAGGCCTGGATCGCGATCTGCGCCGTCTCGTAGTCGCGGATCTCGCCGATCATGATGACGTCGGGGTCCTGGCGCAGGATCGCCCGCAGCGCCTTGGCGAAGGTGAGGTCGATCCTGGCGTTGACCTGGGTCTGACCGATGCCAGCGAGCTCGTACTCCACCGGGTCCTCGACCGTCAGCACGTTGGTGCCGGCGGTGTCGACCCGGCCGAGCGAGGCGTAGAGCGTCGTCGTCTTGCCGGAACCGGTCGGCCCGGTGACGAGGATGATGCCGTGCGGCTGCTTGATCAGGTGGTCGAACTTGGTCAGCACGTCGCCGCTCATGCCCAGGCCTTCGAGCGTGAACTTCGATTCGGCCTTGTCGAGCAGACGCAGCACCGCGCGCTCGCCGTGCGCCGAGGGCAGGGTCGAGACGCGCACGTCGACCGCGCGGCCGCCGATGCGCAGCGAGATCCGGCCGTCCTGCGGCAGCCGACGCTCGGCGATGTCGAGCTCGGCCATGATCTTCAGGCGCGAGATCAGCGCCGCATGCAGCGCCCGGTTCGGCTGCACCACCTCGCGCAGCGTCCCGTCGACGCGAAAGCGCACCGAGCTCGAGCGCTCGTAGGGCTCGATGTGGATGTCGCTGGCGCCGTCCTTCGCCGCCTGCGTGAGCAGGGCGTTGAGCATGCGGATGATGGGCGCGTCGTTCGAGGCCTCGAGCAGGTCCTCGATCGCCGGCAGCTCCTGCATCATCCGCGACAGGTCGACCGCGCTCTCGACCTCGCCGACCACCACCGCGGCGCTCGACTCGCCGCCGGCATAGGCGGCTGCGATCCGGCCCGTCAGGGTCTCGGCCGATTCGCGCTCGAAGCTGTCGACGTCGTAGAGGCGCAGCACTTCCGAGAGCGCCGGCAGGGCGACGGTTTCCGGCGCCCAGAGGACGAGGCGGGCGCCGTCGTCCTCGAGCAGCAGGGTGTGCGCCTTGGCATAGGCGTAGGGCAGCGGATGGCGGGAGCCCATGGCGCTTCAGCCTCCCGGCGCGGAAGCGGGCGGCGCGGGCGCCGTGGGCGCAGGATTCGGCGTCTGCGGCGGCGGCGAGGCCGGGGGCGTGTTCGGCCGCGCCGTCCCGGGCGAGGTCTGCGGCGCGGAGATCGGCACGACGCTGTCCTCGAGCCGCGGCAGCGGCGGCACCACCGGCGCCTCGTTGACCGGCACCAGCAGGTTCGGCCGCGGCTGCTGGTCCTGCTGGAACGAGCGGATCAGGTCGTAGCGATCGACCGAGAGCTTGTTCGACGTCTCGGCGTCGCGCAGCACCGTCGGCCGCAGGAAGACCATCAGGTTGGTCCGCTTCCGGTCCCGGGTCTCGGTGCGGAACAGCGAGCCCAGGTACGGAATGTCGCCGAGGAAAGGCACCTTCGACTTGTTGTCGGTGTATCGGTCCTCGATCAGGCCGCCGAGGACCAGGATCTGGCCGTCGTCGACCATCACGTTCGATTCGATCGAGCGCTTGTTGGTGGTCGGGCCGGCGTTCGAGGTACCCGGCGCGGTGTCGGCGGCGAGGCTCGACGCCTCCTGGAAGATCGTCATCCGGATCGCGCCGTTCTCGCTGATCTGCGGCTTGATGCGCAGCGTGATGCCGACGTCCTTGCGCTCGATCGTCTGGAACGGGCTCGTCGTCGCGACGCCGGTGTTGGTGAACTGGCCGGTCACGAACGGCACGTTGCTGCCGACGATGATCTTCGCTTCCTCGTTGTCGAGCGTCACCAGGTTCGGCGTCGACATGATGTTGGTGTTGGCCTGCGACTGCA
>DATCGH010000580.1:0-3853 GCA_036509055.1 Caldimonas sp. | reverse complement strand
CCACGGCGACGACCTCATCCTTGTGGCCGTCACCGGCTGGAGCGACAAGGACGCGCGCGTCGCCGACGCCTTTGCCCGGGTGGACCATTACCTCAGGAAGCCGGTGGACCCGGCGGTGCTGCGAAAGCTGCTGCCGCCGGTCTGATGCGGGCTTGTGGCTCCGGCCGGCGCTGCGCGCCTTGACTTCGCTGCGCGAAGTCAGCCTCGCCGCAAGGCGAACGGCCCGCTGCGCGGGCGCCGGCCCTACAGGCCGGCCGCTGCACGCAGCGCATTCGCCTTGTCGGTGCGCTCCCAGGTGAACTCGGGCTCGTCGCGCCCGAAGTGCCCGTAGGCCGCGGTCTTCTCGTAGATCGGCCGCAGCAGGTCGAGCATCTGGATGATGCCCTTCGGCCGGAGGTCGAAGAACTCGCTTACCAGCGCCGCGATCTTGTCGTCGGCGATCTTGCCCGTGCCCTCGGTGTAGACGGTCACGTTCATCGGCCGGGCGACGCCGATCGCGTAGGCGACCTGGATCTGGCACTGCCGGGCGATGCCGGCAGCGACGATGTTCTTGGCGACATAGCGGGCGGCGTAGGCGGCCGAGCGGTCGACCTTCGACGGGTCCTTGCCCGAGAACGCGCCGCCGCCGTGCGGGCAGGCGCCGCCGTAGGTGTCGACGATGATCTTGCGGCCGGTGAGGCCGCAGTCGCCCTGCGGGCCGCCGATGACGAAGCGGCCGGTCGGGTTGACCAGGTACTTGGTGTCCTTCAGCCACTCCTTGGGCAGCACCGGCTTGATGATCTCCTCGATCACCGCCTCGTAGAACTCGGGCTTCATCTTCGTGCCCAGGCTCATCTCCGGCGCATGCTGGCTGGAGAGCACCACGGTGTCGATCGAGTGCGGCTTGCCGTCGACGTAGCGCATCGTCACCTGGCTCTTCGCGTCGGGCCTGAGGAACGGCAGCCGGCCGTCCTTCCTCAGCTGCGCCTGGCGCTCGACCAGGCGATGCGCGTAGTAGATCGGCGCCGGCATCAGGTCGGGCGTCTCGTCGCAGGCGTAGCCGAACATCAGGCCCTGGTCGCCGGCGCCGGTGTTGAGGTGGTCGTCGCTGGCATGGTCGACGCCCTGGGCAATGTCGTTGCTCTGCTTGTCGTAGGCGACCAGCACCGCGCAGCCCTTGTAGTCGATGCCGTACTCGGTGTTGTCGTAGCCGATGCGCTTGATCGTGTCGCGCGCGACCTGGATGTAGTCGACGTGCGAGTTGGTGGTGATCTCGCCGGCCAGCACCACCAGGCCGGTGTTGCACAGCGTCTCGGCGGCGACGCGCGAGCGTGGGTCCTGGGCGAAGATCGCGTCGAGGATGGCGTCCGAGATCTGGTCGGCGACCTTGTCGGGATGGCCTTCGGAGACCGATTCGGAGGTGAAGAGGAAGTCGTTCGACACGCTGTGGCTCCAGTGCAATGAGGTCGTGCGGCCCGCAAGGAAATCGCGTTGCCGGCCTGGGGCTCTGGAGGAGCGGCGAACGCTTTAGCGGATTTGTTTCGTGTCGCCCCGCAAGTAGTCCAATAACTCGGCGACCGGTGAATTATAGGAACTCCTGGCGCTTCCCTGGAAAGACCGCTTGTCGCGCTCGTCTTCAGACGGCTCGGCACGTCGCCGCGGCCCGCCGGACGCCGTCGGGCCGGCCCTCTGGCTCCCCGATACTCGACGCTGCGCAGCGCCGCTGCGCCCCCGGCCCGGATCGCAATCGAATGGGACTGGCACGCTCTTGACCGCACGCACATTGCTGACGCTACTGTGGCTGCTGCACTGGCTGCCGCTCGGCGTGCAGGCGTGGCTGGGCAATGGCCTCGGGCGCGCCGGCTGGCTTTTCGCCGCCTCGCGCCGCAAGGTGGCCCTGCGCAACCTCGAGCTCTGCTTTCCCGAGCTTCGGGCGGCGGAGCGCGAGCGCCTGGCGCGCGAGCACTTTCGCTGGCTCGGGCGGAGCCTGCTCGAGCGCGGCCTGCTCTGGTACGCCTCGGCGGCGCGGCTGAGGCGGCTGATTCAGGTCGAAGGGGACGTGCAGCTGGCCGAGCGCAGCGACCGGCCGGTGATGTGGCTGGCGCCGCACTTCATGGGCCTGGACGTCGCGGGTGTCTCGGTGCTGCTGTTCCAGAGGCGCAAGGCCATCTCGATCTATCAGGCGCAGAGCGATCCGGTGATGGACGCGGCGCTCCGGCGCGGGCGCCTGCGCTTCGGCAACGCGGAGATCTTTTCGCGCGACCAGGCGGCCAGGGCGCTGGTGCGCGCCATCAAGAAGGGCGACGCCTTCTTCAACCTGCCCGACATGGATTTCGGCACCCGCGACGCGGCCTTCGTGCCGTTCTTCGGCGTGCCGGCGGTGACCCTGCTCGCGCCTTCCCGGCTTTCCAAGGCGCTGGACATGGTGGTGCAGCCGGTCGTCGCCGAGATCCTGCCGGGCGGCCGGGGATACCGGGTGCGCTACGAGGCGCCGTGGAGCGACTTCCCGAGCAACGACCCGGTGGCCGACGCGGCGCGCATGAACCGCTGGATCGAGAGCGAGATCCGGCGCAATCCGGCGCAGTACCTCTGGGTCCATCGCCGCTTCAAGACCCGGCCGCCGGGCGAGCCTTCGCTCTACTGAGCTACTGAGCCGGGGGCGGCCGAGGCGGCATCGATAATCGGCGGATGCGGGTTCGCTTCACCAAGATGCAGGGCGCGGGCAACGACTTCGTCGTCCTCGACGCCACCCGTGCGCCGCTCGCCCTCGACAACGCGCAGATGAAGGCCCTGGCCGACCGGCGCTTCGGCGTCGGCGCCGACCAGATCCTGATCGTCGAGAAGGCGCCCAACCCGGAGGTCGATTTCGGCTACCGCATCTTCAACGGCGGCAGCGGCGACGAGGTCGAGCATTGCGGCAACGGCGCGCGCTGCTTCGTCCGCTACGTGCGCGACAAGGGCCTCAGCGACAAGACGACGCTCGCCGTCGAGACCATGAACCGCCGTCTGGTGCTGCGCCTCGCGCCCGACGGCGGGGTGACGGTCGACATGGGTCCGCCCGATTTCGATCCGGCCGCGGTCCGCTTCGACACCACCTGGATCGCGCCGCGCGCGACCGAGGGCGGCCTTGCGCTCTGGCCGCTCGAGCTCGGCGAGGGCCGCACGGTCGAGGTGGCGCTGGTGTCGATGGGCAACCCGCATGCTGTGCAGGTCGTCGACTCGGTCGAGGCCGCGCCGGTCGCGACCCAGGGGCCGCGGATCGAGAAGCACGCGCGCTTCGCCGAGGGCGTCAACGCCGGCTTCATGCAGGTCGTCTCGCGCCGCGCCATCCGCCTGCGCGTCCACGAGCGCGGCGCCGGCGAGACCCTGGCCTGCGGCACCGGCGCCTGCGCCGCGGTCGCGGCCGGCATCCGCCTCGGCCTGCTCGATGCCCGGGTCGAGGTCGAGACGCGCGGCGGCATGCTGACGATCGAGTGGCAGGGCGGCAACGCGCCGGTGCTGATGACCGGCCCCGCGGAAACGGTTTTCGAAGGAGAGATCGAACTATGAAAGAGCGAACGATGAGAAGCGAGCGATGAGCACCGCGACCCCGACCGGCGTGCAGGGCATCACCGAGGCCGACATCGCCAACTACCTGGCCACCAGCCCCGGGTTCTTCGAGCGCCACGCCGAGCTGCTCGCCTCGGTGCAGCTCGCCAATCCGCATGGCCAGCGCGCGGTGTCGCTGCAAGAGCGGCAGATGGAAATGCTGCGCGACAAGATCAAGGGCTTCGAGCGGCAGCTGATCGAGATGATCAGGAACGGCCAGGAGAACGCGGCCATCGCCGACAAGCTGCATCGCTGGACCCGCTCGCTGATGCTCACCGCCAACGCC
>DATCGH010000579.1:0-7945 GCA_036509055.1 Caldimonas sp. | reverse complement strand
GCGGCGCTGCTGCTCGCCGGCTGCACCGCCGGGCCCGACTACGTCCGGCCGGCGGTGGCGACGCCGCCGGCCTGGAAGCTCGAGGCGCCCTGGCGCGCCGGCGCCCCGGACGACGCCGCGCCCAAGGGTCCGTGGTGGCAGCGCTTCGGCGACCCGCGCCTCGACGCCCTGCAGCAGCAGGCGATCGCGCAGAGCCCGACCTTGGTGCTTGCCGCCGCCCGGCTGGAGCAGGCGCGCGCCTTCGTCCGCACCGCCTCCGCCAGCCAGGGCCTGAACGCGAACATCGCCGCCCGCGCCACCCGGCAGCACATCTCCGCCAACCGGCCGCTCACCAACTACGGCAGCGACAACTTCTCGACGGTGCAGAACGACTTCGTGCCGCTGCTCGTCGTCAGCTACGAGCTCGACCTCGCCGGCCGCGTCCGGCGCAGCGTCGAGAGCGCGGAGGCGAGCGCCGATCAGTCGGTCGCCGACCTCGAGAACGCCCGCCTGCTGCTCGGGGCCGATCTCGCCACCGCCTACTTCAACCTGCGCGCGACCGACATCGAGCTCGACGTCGTGGCCCGCTCGATCGCCTTGCAGCGGCGCTCGCTCGACTTCGTCAGCGCCCGTCATGACCTCGGCGCGTCGTCCGGGCTCGAGGTGGCGCAGCAGCAGGCCCTGCTCGACACCACCCTGACCCAGGTCGACCTGCTGCGCCGCCAGCGGGGCCTGTTCGAGCATGCGGTGGCCACCCTCACGGGCACGCCCGCGCCGGCGTTCGAGCTCGCCCCCGACATCGCCGCGCTCGAGCCGCCGACCGTGCCGCTCGGCGTGCCGTCCGACGTGTTGCAGCGCCGGCCCGACGTCGCCTCGGCCGAGCGGGCGATGGCGGCGGCGAACGCGCAGATCGGCGTCGCCGCCGCGGCCTACTACCCGAGCATCACGATCAGCCCCGTGGCCGGCTTCGAGACGCGCTCGCTCACCAGCCTGTTCGAGGCCTCGAGCCTGCTCTGGTCGTTCGGTGCCACCGTGACCCAGCCGCTCCTGAGCGGGGGCCGGCTGAGCGCCAACGTCGACATCGCCAAGGCCAACTACGACGCCACCGTCGCCAACTACCGCCGCGTCGTCCTCACGGCGATGCAGGAGGTCGAGGACGGGATCACCGGCCTGGCGGCGCTCGAGCGCGCCGACCGGCAGGCGCGCGCCGCGGTCGAGACCGCGCGCAAGGTGCTCGACCTCGCGAACGCGCGCTACGAAGGCGGTGCGACCACTTACCTCGACGTCATCACGGCCCAGCAGTCGCTGCTCTCGGCCGAGCGCCTGGCGGCGCAGCTCGGCGGTCAGCGCCTGCTGACCTCGGTATTCCTGATCAAGGCGCTCGGCGGGGATTGGCAGGGACCGGGTTGAATCCCGGGCGGGCATCCTCACTTGGCAGGTATCGCCCTGCCTGTGCGGGGCCCAGACCGACCTCTGCCATGGCTGCGCCCGACCTCGAACCCCTCCAGACCCGCCTCGAAACGGTGATCGCCCTGTCCCGCCTGCTGGAGCGGGTGGAAGCGCGCGGCGTCGGCATCGGCGCCGACCAGTACCTGGCTCTGGTGCGCCGGCTGCAGGCGGCTCTCTCCACGCCCCTGCCCGAGCCCGCGCTCGATGCGATCCTCGTCGCCCATCCGTCCGCTGCCGAGCTGTACGAGAACATGCACTACGACGTCTCGGGGCTCTCGCGCTCGCCGCTCCAGCGGTCGGTTTCGACCGAAATGCTCGCCAGTCAGGCGATCGAGCGCGCGTCGCGCTCGTCCCGCGCCGGCTGAAGCATCGCCACCGGCGCCGCGCGATCGCCGCGCTCGGCGGCGATCGTCTCGGCCACCAGCTTGCGGAAGCGCACGACCGCGGCGTCCAAGGCCAGCGGCAGCATCGCTGCCTCCGGATCGGCGTCGATCGCCCGGCTCTGCGCCGTGATCATCGCCCGGTCTTCCTCGAACGCCACCAGCAGCGCCTTGTAGAGCGCCTCGGCGATCGAGTGGTCGCCCTCGTCGACCCGGCGCGACTGCTGGAAGAAGTAGTGGGTGCTGGTCGCGGTTTCCGGCGTCACCGTCTGGCAGCTGTGCAGGCGCACGGCGCGGCTCATGTCGCTCTCGGGGTCGGCGACCGGACGGCCGCCGGAATGCATCAGCAGCGTGCCGGGGAGAAGGAAGTCGTAGATGAACCAGCGGTCGAGATTGCCCGGGAGCTGCCGCACCGCGCGGTAGTAGGGCGGCGGCGGCACGTCGTGCACCCGGCGCGTCACCCGGATGCCGCGCGGCACCGCCTCGATCTCGGCCCGCGCCTGGGCGATCGCGGTCGTACCGCCGAGGGTCTTCTCGTGGACGTAGCTGAGGTGCGAGAAGTCGAGCAGGTTGTCGCAGATCAGCTGTTGCGGCGTCGAGTAGTGCAGGTAGCCGGGCAGGTAGTCCCAGTCCGGGTGGTCGCAGGAGAAGTTGTCGGGCAGGAGCGCCGGGTCGGCCTGGGCCGGATCGCCCATCCAGACGAACACCCACTTGTTCTTCACCGCCAGCGGATAGCGCTGCACCCGCGCCTTCGGCGGCACCGTCTCGGAGCCCGGGATCTCGATGCAGCGGCCGGTGGCGTCGAACAGCAGGCCGTGATAGCCGCAGCGCACGCAGTCGCCTTCCTTCCTGCCCTTGGAGAGCGGCGCCAGGCGATGGCAGCAGCGGTCGCGCAGGGCGGTGATCTCGCCGCCGGCGGTGCGATAGAGCAGGATCGCCTCGCCGAGCACGGTGCGGCTGAAGAGGCCGTCCTCGGGCACCTCGTGATCCCAGGCGATCACGTACCAGCAATTGCGAACGAACATGGCGGCGGGTCCGAAGCGGCGGCTGTCGTCGAGGATAGACCTGCCTGAAAAGCCCCGGGCCCCGGGACTCTCCCGAGGACAGCGCGAGGGGGGACGGCGACGATGCGTCCTCCGACACCAGGAGATCCGATGCTCGCCCTTGCCTCGACCCGGCGCTCGCGCCCCATGCTCGCCGCCTTCGCGCTGGCCGTCGCGCCGCTCGCGGCGCTCGCCGACATCCATATCGGCGTCACCCTTTCCACCACCGGCCCGGGCGCCTCGCTCGGCATTCCGGCCGAGCAGGCGCTGAAGCTGTGGCCCGGCGAGATGGCGGGCGAGAAGGTCCGCTTCACCATCCTCAACGACACCACCGACACCACCACGGCGACGAAGAACACGCAGCGCCTGATCAACGAGGAGAAGGTCGACCTGATCATCGGCTCCTCGGTCACCCCGACCTCGCTGGCGGTGGTGGAGACGGCCGGCGGGTCGCAGGTGCCGGTGGTCTCGCTCGCCGGCGGCGGGGCGATCGTCCTGCCGCAGGACGGGCCGCGCAAATGGGCGTTCAAGCTCTCGCCGACCGAGCCGATCTCGATCGCCCTGGTGCTCGACCACATCCAGAAGAACGCCAAGGGCAAGTCGATCGCGACCATCGGCATCGCCACCAGCTACGGCGAGGGCTTCCTCAAGGCGCTCGAGGCGGCGGCACCGGCGCGCGGCTTTCGGATCGTGGCCAGCGAGCGCTACAACCCGACCGACGCGAGCGTCACCGCCCAGGTGCTGAAGATCGTTGCCGCCAATCCGGATGCGGTCTACATCTTCGCCGCCGGCACGCCGGGCGCGCTGCCGCAGATCGAGCTGGCGAGCCGCGGCTACAAGGGCCTCGTGTACCAGACCCAGGGCGTGGCCAACAACGACTTCCTGCGGGTTGGCGGCAAGAGCCTGGAAGGAAGCTTCATGACCGTGGCGCCGGTGCTGGTGGCCGAGCAGTTGCCGGAATCGAACCCGACACGCAAGCCCGCGGTCGATTTCGTCAACCGCTTCGAGAAGGCCTACGGCGCGGGTTCGCGCTCGCTGTTCGCGGCGACGGCCTGGGATGCGTTGCTGATCATCCAGCAGGCCTCGCGCGAGGCCTTGAAGAAGGCGCGGCCGGGAACGCCGGAATTCCGCGCCGCGCTGCGCGACGCGATCGAGAACCTGAAGGACTTCGTCGGCTCGGAGGGCGTCTACAACATGAGCCCGTCGGATCACAACGGCGTGGATTCGCGCAGCCAGGTGATGGTGAAGATCGAGAACGCCGGCTGGAAGCTGCAGCCGTGAAGCCCGGCCCGGCCTAAAGTTTTGGAATCCGCAGCGTCTTGCTGACCATCAGCGTCCCCGAGAGCGCGAACAGCAGCGCCAGCGGATGGAGCTGGCCGCCCGGCAGGCTCCAGGCACCGCCGTAGAGGGTGGGACCGATGCGCGCCTGCCAGGCGGCGAAGGCGAGCACCGCGGTCAGCAGCACGCTGGTCGGGATCGGCGTGCCCTCGAAGTAGGCCACCTTGTCGCTTCCCGCCGAGAGGCTCTCGGCGGTGACGTTGTAGCGCGCCAGCCGCGAGACGCCGCAGCAGACGAAATAGATCAGGATGACCGCGTCCCAGAGGCCGTTCAGGCCGGCGGCATAGGCGAGGGCGGCGGGGGCGACGCCGAAGGAGATGACGTCGGCGAGCGAGTCGAGCTCGCGGCCGAGCGCCGAGGAGGTGTGGCGCCAGCGGGCGATCCGGCCGTCGAGCACGTCGAACAGGAACGCCGCCGGGGCGAAGGCCGCGGCCAGCAGCAGGTCGGACGGGTCGCGGCTGGCGAGGTGGCGCATCGCCATCAGCACCCCGCCGACGCCGCAGGCGGCGTTGCCGAGCGTGAACAGGTCGGCCAGCTGGAAGCCCCGGATCATCGAGAAATGGCGGGGCGCAGAAGGGGTCGGCATCGTCGTCTCCGTTCGTGCGCGTCGCGCCGAGTGTCGGCCAGCGTAGCCGGTTTCGTCTGCCAGTCATTTCCCACAGCAAGGCGCGACGTTGGCGACTAGGCGTGTTTGCGCGACGCGGGTGTACTGAGGCCATCGCGCCTCGGGCGCGTTCCCCTGGAGACGACGATGAGCACCCACCCCAGCCCCTCCCAGCAACGCGAAGCGCTCGAGCAGTCGGAAAAGAAGGCCAACGAGAAGCAGCCCGGCAGCTACAAGGACGAGGAGACCGACGACAAGGTGGTCGAGATCCCTCCGACCGGTCCGGACAAGCGGCCGATTCGCGGGCTCGACTCGTAACGGTCGGAAAACGCCCTCGGGACGACGTGTCCCGGGCAGGCAAATTGCTGCGTCGCCGGTCTGAGCGAAGGACCGCCGATTCGACCCTGTTCATTCACGGCTCTTCTCGCGTGGGCGGTTCTCGCGGCGCTGCCCGGGGAGAGTCGCGCCGGGCTCTCGCTCGACGAGGCCATCTCCCGGCAGCGGGCCATGCGGAGCGAGGTGCCCGGCCTGCCCGCCCCGGACACGCCTTTGGCCCTCAACCCCGAGGCGCGCGACGGCGTGATCGCCGCCATCGGCGGACCGGGCAAGGACCTGCCGCCGCTGCTGGGCCCGGTCATGCGTGGCGAGGGCGGCGTTCAGCTTCGGGCCACCACCTCGTTGCTGGACGGCCAGGTCCAGGTCCGCTTCGGTGCCGCCGTGCGTGCCGGTGACGATCACCCCTGGACTTTCGACGAGAGCGCGATCAGCACCGCCCTCGGCGCCGGCCGGATCTATGCCTCGGTCGAGCGGCGCCACTGGGGGCCGTCCTGGACCGGCAGCCTGATCCTCGACGCCGCCGCCCGGCCGGTGCCCGCGGTCGGCTGGCGCAAGGACGACGCCCGCCCGTTCGCCGCCGTGCCGTTCAGCTGGCTCGGCCCGTGGCGCACCGACGTGTTCATCGGCCAGCTGACGCAGCGCACCGGCCCGGAGCATGCAAAGCTGATCGGCGGGCGCTTCCAGTTCATGCCGCTCGACGGGCTGGAGATCGCGATCTCCCGGACCCTGCAGTGGGGCGGCAGCGACCGGCCCGAGTCGGCGTCATCGCTGTTTCGCGCCCTCCTCGGTCAGGACAACATGGAGAACGGCGACGCCGGCTCGGAGCCGGGCAACCAGCTCGCCGGCTACGACGCGCGCTACACCTGGCGCCTGGGCAACGGGCGCAGCATCTCGATCTACGGCCAGGCGATCGGCGAGGACGAGGCCAACCACCGACCGAGCCACTTTCTCGCCAGTGCCGGCCTCGACCTCGCCCTGCCGATCGGCGATGCGGACGTTCGCTTCTTCGTCGAGCACGCGAACACGACCGCCCGCGGCACCTTCGGCGAGCCGCAGCTCGGTGCGGCCTATCGCCATCACATCTACACCGCCGGCTACACCCAGCTCGGCGATCCGCTCGGCCATCCGCTCTGGGGCGACGCGCTCCTGACCTCGGTCGGCGCCTACGTCGATCGCGGCACCGTCACCGGCGCCGTCATGGTGCATTGGGGCGCTGCCTATCCGACCGCGCAGCGCTGGCCCGGCGGCGGCAAGATCAGCGGCGCGAATGCCGAGGTCGCCTGGAAGGTCACGCAGGACACGCGCCTCGGCGTCGCCCTGATGTACTGGCGCGACCCGCTCGAGACCCGCACCCGGGCGCAGGTCTGGGGGCAGATCAAGCTGCCCTGAGCGGCGGGGCTTGCTATTCCTCTTCCGACCAGGTGTAGCCGTCGCGCGCCACCAGCGCGCTCGCCGCTGGCGGTCCCCAGGTGCCGGCGGCATAGGGACGCGGCCCGGCATCGTCGCCCTGCCAAATGCGCAGGATGGGCTCGACCCAGGCCCAGGCCTCCTCCTGCTCGTCGCTGCGCACGAACAGGTTGAGCCGGCCGGCGATGACATCCAGCAGCAGCCGTTCGTAGGCGCCGACGCGGTTCTCGGCGAAGGCCTTGTCGAAGTCGAGGTCGAGCGAGACCGGCACCAGCGCCTCGGACTGTCCGGCGCCCTTGGCGGCGAGCAGGTGCAGCTCGAGCCCGTCTTCCGGCTGCAGCTTGATCACGAGCTTGTTCGGCCGGCTCACGCCCGGAAAGATCGCGTGCGGCGTCGGCCGGAAGTTGACGACGATCTGCGCGTCGCGCGCCGCCAGGCGCTTTCCGGTGCGCAGGTAGAAGGGCACGCCGGCCCAGCGCCAGTTCTGCACTTCGGTGCGCAGGGCGACAAAGGTCTCGGTGCGGTTGCCCGCCGGCACCTTGTCTTCCTCGAGAAAGCCGGGCACCGGCTTGCCGTCGATCATGCCGGCGCGGTACTGGCCGCGGACCACGTCGCGGGCGACGCTCTCGGCGCTGAACGGCTTGAGCGAGCGCAGCACCTTCAGCTTCTCGTCGCGGATCGCATCGGCGAGATTGCGCGACGGCGGCTCCATCGCGATCATCGTCAGGAGCTGCAGCGCGTGGTTCTGGATCATGTCGCGCAGCGCCCCGGTGCGGCTGTAGAAATCGCCGCGCGTGCCGACGCCGATGGCTTCGGCGAGGGTGATCTGGATGTTGGCGATCGATTCACGCCGCCAGAGCGGCTCGAACAAGGCATTGCCGAAGCGCAGCGCCATCAGGTTCTGCACCGCCGGCTTGCCGAGATAGTGGTCGATGCGGAACGCCTGCTCCTCGCGAAACACCGAGCGGACGACGCGGTTGATCTCGCGCGCGCTCGCCAGGTCGTGGCCGAGCGGCTTTTCCAGCACCACCCGGACTGCGTCGCCGTTCAGGCCGGCGGCGCCGAAGCCGGCGCAGATCGTCGGGAACAGGTCGGGGCTGGTGGCGAGGTACATGACGACCACGTCGGCCGGCCCCACCCGGCCGACGCCCGACGCCAGCCAAGCCTTGAGCTGCGCATAGCCCGAGGGCGCGGCGAGGTCGAGGCGCAGGTACTGCAGCAGGCCGGCGAAGCGGGCGAACTCCTCCTCGGTGGGCCGCTTGGCGCCCTCGACCTCCTGGAAGCGCTCCTTCAGCCAGGCGCGGTAATCGTCGTCGCTCATCGCCTGGCGGGCGACGGCGAGGATTCGTCCGCCCCCCGGCAGCTTGCCGTGGCGAAACGCCTGGAACAGCGCCGGCATCAGCTTGCGC
>DATCGH010000578.1:0-4793 GCA_036509055.1 Caldimonas sp. | reverse complement strand
GAGCAGGCCGGGCAGCAGACCGGGCACGGTGTAGGGATTGATGTGCTGCGCCTCGAGTCGGTCCATGCGGATCGAGCCGATCAGCACCGCGGTGCCGAAAACCAGCCAGCCGAGCGCGTCGCGCAGGTCGCTCGCGGCCTGCGCCTGCAATTCGGCCGGCGATGGCGGGTCGCCGTCGGCGTGGTGTTCGGCTGTCGTCGTCATCGCTCGATCGCCGGGCCGCCGCTCAGGGCTTCGCAATGCCGACGGTGTCGGGCGAGACCTTGGCCTTGCCGCCGTTGAAGAGCAGCCAGGCGTTGGCCTGCACGGCGGGGAACACGGCGTTCTGCGCTGCCTCGCCGGCGGCCGGAGCGAACAGGGCGCCGCGGCTGTTGGCGTACTTCTTGATCGCTTCGCTCTTGGAAATGTTCTCGGCCCAGATCTTCTCGACCGTCTTCACCACGTCGTCGGGCACGCCCTTGGGAATGAAGATGCCGAAGTAGTTGGCCGGGGCAGTGAAGCCGGGCAGCGTCGCCGAGAGCGGCGGGATCGAGCCGAAGCCTTCGAGCTCGAGCGCCTTGTCGCTCACCGTCGCCAGCGGCCGCAGGCGCTTGCCGCGGATCATGTCGGCCTGCTCCACCGCCAGCTGGGTGGTGACTTCGGTCTCGCCGGCCACCGTGGCCACCACGGCCGGGTTGCCGCCGTCGTAGGTGACGTGGCGATAAGTCACGCCGGTGGCCTTGGAGATCAGCTCCATCGCGTTGTGCCCGGCCGAGGTGACGCCGGCGGTCGCGACGGGGATCGCCCCCGGCTTGGCCTTCATCGCGTCGAGCAGCTGCTTCGGGTTCTGGTACGGCGTGCTCGGATTGACGCCGATCACCTGGATGTTGGCGACGGTCAGGAAGAGGTGCCAGTCCTTGATGCTGGCGTTGAGCGTGCCGAGCGTCTGGTAGGTGCCCAGGTCCTGGGCCGCGCCCGCGGTCCAGGTGTAGCCGTCGCGTGCCGCGTCCCAGGCGCTCTTGGTGCCGATCGAGCCGGAGGCGCCGGGCTGATTGACGACGACGATCGTCTGCCCGAGCACCTTCTCCAGCTCGGCCGCGGTGACGCGGGTGATCTGGTCGGTCGAGCCGCCCGGTGCCCAGGGCACGATCAGGTTGATCGGCCGGGTCGGCTTCCAGTTCTGGGCGAAGGCCGTGCCGGCCGAGGCGGCGAGCAGGGCTGCGACGAGCAGCAGGCGGGTGGACGTTGCGGTTCTCATGTCGTCTCCATCGTGGTGGTCTTGAGGAAAGGCAGCGGCGTCAGGTGATCCGGAGCTTGAGTTCGTTGTCGTAGGGCAGGGCGGGGGTGGCGAACTCGACTTCGTTGCGCACGTAGTGCAGGGCACAGGCGCGGCGCCAGGCCGCGCTCAGGTTCGGCCCCGACTGATGGAAGGTGTTGCCGTGATGAAAGCTCACGCCGCCCTTGCGCACCGGCGCCGGCGTCATCGGCTGCCTGGCGAGCACTTCCGGCGAAAGCTGCAGGTTGAACGGCTCGCCCTCGGGCGCGAAGTGGGTGTAGACCGGGCCGAGGTTCGTGCCGTCGCCGAAGTAGAGGCAGCCGTTCTCGAGCGTGGCGTCGTCGAGCGCGATCCAGGCGGTGGCCACGCCCTCGATGTCGGTCGGGCCGAAGTAGAAGTTGTCCTGGTGCGCCGGCTTCGGCCCACCGCCCTCCGGCGGCTTGAAGAAGATCTGGCTGAAGTAGACCGAGACGCCGGTGCCGAGGAGCGATTCGACTTCGCCGACGAGGCGCGGGTCGCGCGCCAGCCGCTGCACGGCCGGGCGACAGGCGTGCGGGTTGTCGAGCTTGCGCAGCACCGTGCGCGCCTTGACGCCGCCGTCGAGGTACCAGGCGCGCTGCCCGGCCGGCAGGTCGGCAAGGAAGGCCTCGCCCCACTGCTCGATGTCGCGCACCACCGCGTCCATCTCGGCCGCGGCGAAGACGCCGTTGACGGTCACGTGACCCTGGTGCCGGTAGAAGCCGAGGTCGATCGCGTCCATGGCTGGAAGCTCAGGCCTGCACGTAGCGGACGACGACCGCGGTCATGTGCGCGAGGCGCTCGTCGAGCGCGTTCTTCTGCATCAGGTCGCGGCCGAAAATCGTGCCGAGCGTGTGCTTGTTCGAAAGGTAGAAATAGGCGAGGCCGGCAATCGAGATGTAGAGCTGCATCGCATCGATGCCGCCGCGCAGCTCGCCGCTCTTCTCGCCGCGCTTGAGCACCTTGGCGAGGTCGTCGATCAGCGGCGAGTTCATCTGCCGGATCCGCGGCGAGCGCTTCAGGTGGCCGGCGCCCTGCATGTTCTCGCTGTTGAGCAGCGCCAGGAACTCCGGATGCGCGAGGTAGTGGCGCCAGGTGAAGACGACGAGGCTCTCGATCGCCTGCACCGGAGTCATGGCTTCGAGATGCAGCTCGCGCTCGGCGGCGCGGATGTCGGCGTAGGTCTGCTCGAGGACGGCGAGGAACAGCTCGTCCTTGCCTTCGAAGTAGTAGTAGATGAGCTTCTTGTTGACGCCGGCGCGTTCGGCGATCGCGTCGATCCGCGCGCCGCCGAAGCCGTGCGCGGCGAACTCGGCCGTCGCCGCGGCGAGGATCTCCTGCTGCGTGCGATCGGCGTCGCGCGAGCGGATTTCGACGACGTCGGCGGTGCGGGCGACCATGCCAAATAATTCACCAAACGGTGAATTAGACAAATCCGGACGAACCCTTAGCGGGCTGGAGCCTGCGAAGCGCAGCCGAGGCACACTCTCGTCGCCCGCTCTGCACGCTGCCCCATGACCGCAACTTCCTCTCCCGCCCGTCCCGCCGGCCATGCGCTCATCGAAGCGCTGATCGCCCAAGGCGTGGACACGGCCTTCGGCGTTCCCGGCGAAAGCTTTCTCGCCGCCCTCGACGGCTTCTACGAGCACCGCGACCGGATCCGCTTCATCGCCTGCCGTCACGAAGGCGGCGCCGCCTACATGGCCGAAGCGCAGGGCAAGCTGAGCGGGCGGCCGGGCATCTGCTTCGTCACCCGCGGGCCGGGCGCGAGCAACGCGGCGATCGGCATCCACACCGCGTTCCAGGACTCGACGCCGCTCGTCGTCTTCATCGGCCAGGTGGCGAGCGAGCAGCGCGATCGCGAGGCGTTCCAGGAGGTCGACTACCGGCAGATGTTCGGCCCCGGCACGCTCGGCTTCGCCAAGTGGGTCGCCGAGGTGCACGACGCCGACCGGCTGCCCGAGTACGTGGCCCGCGCCTTCCACACCGCGATGCAGGGTCGGCCCGGGCCGGTGGTGCTCGCGCTGCCCGAGGACATGCTGCGCGTCATGACCGCGGCACCGGTGCTGCCGCGGATCGAGCCGGCGCTCGCCGCGCCGGCGCCCGAGGCCCTGGCCGTGCTGCGCGACCTGCTCGCTGCCGCAGAACGCCCCTTCGTCATCGCCGGCGGCAGCGGCTGGACCGCGGCCTCGTGCGAAGCGCTGGAGCGCTTCGCCGAGCGCTGGCAGTTGCCGGTGGGCTGCGCCTTCCGCTTCCAGGACGTGTTCGACAACCGCCATCCGAACTACGCCGGCGACGTCGGCATCGGCATCAATCCGAAGCTCGCGGCGCGCATCGCCGAGGCCGACCTGGTGCTGGCGATCGGCCCGCGCCTCGGCGAGATGACGACCGGTGGCTACGAGCTGCTGGCGCCGCCGCGACCGAAGCAGAAGCTGGTGCACCTGCATGCCGGTGCCGAGGAGCTCGGCCGGGTCTATGCCGGCGACCTGCTGCTCCAGTCGTCGATGGCCTGCGCCGCGCCGGCCCTGGCCACCCTCGAGGCGCCGCCGTCGCCGCGCTGGGCCGAATGGACCCGCGCCGCGGCCGCCGACTACGAGGCCAACCGGCAGCCGACGCCGGTCTCGCCGCTCGACATGGCCGAGGTGGTGGAGACGCTCGCCCGCCACGTGCCGCAGGACACGATCTTCACCAACGGCGCCGGCAACTTCAGCGGCTGGCTGCATCGCTTCTACCGCTATCCGGGGCTGCGCCACGCCGGGCGCACCCAGCTCGCGCCGACCTCGGGGGCGATGGGTTACGGCCTGCCCGCCGCCGTCGCCGCGGCCTTGCTCGAGCCGCATCGCACCGTGGTCAACCTCGCTGGCGACGGCGACTTCCTGATGAACGGCCAGGAGCTGGCGACGGCGATGGCCTACGGCGCGAAGCGACTCATCAGCATCGTCGTCGACAACGGCAGCTACGGCACGATCCGCATGCACCAGGAGCGCGAGTTCCCGGGCCGGGTCTCGGGCAGCGATCTCGGCAACCCGGATTTCGCGGCGCTGGCGCGGGCCTACGGCTGGTGGGCCGGCGAGGCGGTCGATGCCACCGCCGCCTTCGAGCCGGCGCTGCAGGCGGCACTCGCCTCGGGGCGACCGTCGCTGATCCACCTTCGCCTCGATGCCGACGTGATCACCAGCCGGACCACGCTGCGGGCGATCCGCGCCGCGGCCGAGCGCCGCGCTGCCGGCAAATCCTGAACCCCGAGGACGACGAATGGCCAGCGACGACGACTTCTCGACCTGCGACCTCTGCGATGCGCACAAGCACGAGGCCGGCAGCGCCTTCTTCATCCTGCCGCCGGTCTTTCGCGACTACGGCGGGGTGGCCCGCTTCAGCGGCGCGGTCGCGACCGTCAAGTGCTTCGAGGACAACTCGCTGGTCAAGGCGGCGCTCGACGAGCCCGGGCAGGGCCGCGTCCTCGTGGTCGACGGTGGCGGCTCGCTCCGTCGGGCGCTGGTCGGCGGCAACGTCGCCGCGG
>DATCGH010000577.1:0-4759 GCA_036509055.1 Caldimonas sp. | reverse complement strand
TCTTCCTCGTCGAACGCGTCATCGCCGCGCCGGATGACGCGCACCAGCCGCTGGTCCCAGGTCGAGTGGCCGACCGGCATGACGAGCCGGCCGCCGGTGGCGAGCCGGCCGCCGGTGGCGAGCTGGCCGCGCAGCACGGCGGGCACGCGCGGCCCGCTCGCGGCCACCAGGATCGCGTCGAAAGGCGCGCCCGCCGGCCAGCCGCCGCTGCCGTCGGCGCAATGAAGCTCGACCTTGGCGTAGCCCAGGCGTGCCAGGCGCTCCTGTGCGCTCGCCGCCAGGCCGAGGTGGCGCTCGATCGCGACGACATGGGCGCCGAGCAGGCTGGCGATGGCGCTCGCGTAGCCCGAGCCGGCGCCGATCTCGAGCACCCGGTCGGTGGGCCGGATGGCCGCCCCCTCGAGCATCAGGGCGACGATGTAAGGCTGGGAGATCGTCTGTCCGTCCTCGATCGGCAAGGGGGCGTCATCGTAGGCGCGGTAGCGCAGCCCGGGGCTGATGAACTGCTCGCGCGGCACCCGGCGCATCGCCTCGAGCACCGCCGGGTCGCGCACGCCGCGTGCGGCGAGCTGGTCGCGAACCATCTCCTCGCGTCGCGCGACGAGATCGTCGCCGTGCACGGTCCTGACCCTCGGTTGCAGCGCCCGGCGGCGCCTAGCTCCCGGTCGACTTCACCGACACCGGCTCGGGCTTCTGCCGCGACTGCAGCCAGGCCAGCTTGGCGGCGTAGAGATCGTGCTGGCCGCGGGTGGTGCTGTTGTCGATCGCCAGCTGCAGGTGCTTGCGCGCCTGGGCGACGTCGCCGAGCTGCCAGTCGGCCAGGCCGAGCCAGAAGTGGAACTCGTGGTTGTAGTCGGCGCGGGCGACTTCGCGGGCGAAGAAGTCGCGGGCCGTGCGCCAGTCGCTCTGCTGGGCGGCATCGAGCCCGAGGTTGAAGAAGTGGAAGGGCGGTACCGACTCGATCGCCGCCAGCCGCGTGCGCGTCGCCTCGGCATCGGCCGGCCGCGCCAGCCGGGTGTAGGTCTCGGCGAGGTTGGCCAGCGCCCGGGTGTTCTTCGGCTCGCGCTCGAGGACGTAGCCGAACACCCGTTCCGCGAGCGCCAGGTCGTTGTGCCGCAGGTAGACGACGCCGAGCGTGTTGTACGGGATCAGGAAGGTCGGATCCTTGCGCAGCGCCTCGGTCGCCCAGGCATAGGCGTCGTCGAGCCGGCCTCGCGCCAGCGCCTCGGCGGCGCGGTTGTTGGCGTACATCGCCAGCACCGTGCTCTCGTCGATGTCGCGCACGCGCAGGGTGCGCAGCTCGCCGGCTGGCAGGAAGTCGATCGTCCACGGATGAAGGTCGCGGCTCGAGGCGACGTCGACCAGGCGCCGGCCGAGGGTGATGTTGACGTGGCCGCTCGCGAACAGCAGGTTGCCGCTGCGCGTCCAGGTCTCGTCCAGGTAGGCGCTCTGATAGCGCACGGTGAGTTTCAGCTCGTGCGCCAGCGCTGCGGTCATGACCACCAGCGACAGGCAGTTGCCCGAGCGGGCGTCGAAGGCCTCGGCCGCGGTCTTGGTGGAGGCCGCGTCGTATTCGAGCTTGAGCTGGCCGCGCCGGTAGAGCGCGTCGACCAGGCCGACCTGCGGCCCCTTGGTGCGGATCTGGTCGGCGATGTCGACCGCGAGATAGCGGCGCATCGCGTCGGTCATTTGGAGCACGTGGTCGGTACCGATCCGCTCGCTCGGCGCGGCGAACAGGTGATCGGCGAGGAGCGGGTCCGGCTGCGGCGGCGGCGTGCTGGCGCAGCCGGAGAGCAGGACCACCAGGATCAAGGACAGCGTACGCATGGCTTGTCTCCGAGCGGCGGCCGTGCCGCCGCGGCACATCACGACGCAGATGATGAACCCATTTGGCCGGAATTTCCCGGCCGGGGCGGCCTCATTGCACGGCGGGAATCCCGAAGGTGCCGTCGACCACTTCGGTGAAGGTGCGCTGCTCGCGGAGGATGAAGCGCGCCGAGGCGGCGAAGGCGAAGTTCTGGCGCGCTTCGGTATCGGCCTTGAGACGATTTCGATACGTTTCGTAGGCCGCCAGCGACGCGAACGCGATCAGGCCCCAGGCCTCGTCGTTCGTGCCTTCGTGCGGCAGGAAGTAGCCGACCAGCTGGCCGCCGCAGCGCGGGATGATTCGCCCCCAGTTCTCGGCATAGGTGCGGAAGGCGTCGCGCTGGAACGGGTCGAGCTGGTAGCGGATGAAGCAGGTGATCGTCATGGCGGGCTCCGAGGGATAGCGCCGGACGATAGGACGGGCTGCGGGCGCGATGGTTCGGTGCCGCTCGAACCATCGTGCGCCGCGGCGGCTCACTCGAGCTTGATGTTCGCTTCCTTGATGACGGTGGCCCACTTGGCGACTTCGGCGCGCTGGAACGCGCCGAGCTGCTCGGCGCTCATGTCGGAGCCCTGCATGCCGAGCTTGGCGAGCCGGTCCTGCATCTCCGGCGTCGCCAGGATCTTGGCGATCTCGCCGTGCAGCCGCTCCAGGATCGGCTTGGGCGTGCCCGCGGGGGCGAAGACCGCCTGCCACGACACCACCTCGTAGCCGGGCACGCCGCTCTCGGCGACCGTCGGCACGTTCGGCATGCTCGGCACCCGCTTGGCCGAGGAGACCGCGAGCGCGCGCAGCTTGCCGCTTTCGATGTGCGGGCCGGCGACCACGGTGGTGTCGAACATCATGTCGACCTGGCCGGCCATCGTGTCCTGGATCGCCGGCGCGCTGCCCTTGTACGGGATGTGGGTGATGGCGATGCCGGCGCGGGCCTTGAGCAGCTCGAGCGAGAGGTGTTGCGAGGTGCCGCTGCCGGCCGAGGCGCCGGTGAGCGGCTTCTTCGCCTTGCCCGCGGCGATCACGTCCTGCAGCGTCTTGTACGGGCTCGCCTGGTTGACCACGAGCACGGTCGGGTTGGTGCCGATCAGGGTGATCGGCTCGAACGACTTGATCGGGTCGTAGCCGATCTTCGGGTAGAGGCTGACGTTGATCGCGTGCGAGCTGATGGTGCCGCCGAGGATCGTGTAGCCGTCCGGCGCGGCGCGCGAGGCGATCTCCGAGCCGACGCTGCCGCCGGCGCCGCCCTTGTTGTCGACGATGATGGTCGTGCCGAGCACCGGCCCGAGCTTCTGCGCGATCAGCCGGGCCAGGATGTCGGTGGTGCCGCCGGCGGGAAAGGGCACGACGTAGGTGATCGGCTTCGAGGGCCATTTGTCCTGGGCCGCGGCCGGGCCGTAAAGCAGGGCGCCGGCGGCGAGGGCGAGGCAGAGGCGGCGGATGGTGTTCATGCGGCTTCGGTCGTTGGGTAAAAGAGGGGGCTTGCGTCCGGGTGGGAACCGGGGACGGCGCGCGAGGCATAGACTTTGTGCGATGTCGACCCCGACCGCCATTGCCGCAAACGCCAAGGAACCAACGCCTGCCGCGCCGCACGCGATCCGCATGGACGAGCGCGACAACGTCGCCATCGTCGCCAACGCCGGCGGCCTCGAGGCCGGTTCGGCCTTCGCCACCGGCTTTGCCGCCGGATTGGTGCTGCGCGAGCGGGTGCCCCAGGCGCACAAGGTGGCGCTCGTCGACATCGGCGAAGGCGAGCCGGTGGTCCGCTACGGCATTCCGATCGGCTATGCGCTGAAAGCCATCCCTGCCGGCAGCTGGGTGCACGAGCGGCTGCTGCGCATGCCCGCGGCGCGATCGCTCGACGGCCTGCCGATGGCGACCGCGAAGCGCACCGCGCCGCCGCCGCTCGAGGGCTTCACCTTCGAGGGCTTCCGCAATGCCGACGGCTCGGTCGGCACGCGCAACATCCTGGCGATCACCACCACCGTGCAGTGCGTCGCCGGCGTGGTCGAGTTCGCGGTGGCGCGGATCAAGGCCGAGCTGCTGCCGAAGTATCCGAACGTCGACGACGTGATCGGCCTGGAGCACACCTACGGCTGCGGCGTGGCGATCGACGCGCCGGACGCGTCGATCCCGATCCGGACCCTGCGCAACATCTCGAAGAACCCGAACTTCGGCGGCGAGGTGATGGTCGTGAGCCTGGGCTGCGAGAAGCTGCAGCCGGAGCGGCTGCTGCCGCCGGGGACCTTCGCCATCCGCGACGACCGCGGCGAGGGCGGCGAGGGCGGCGACCCGGCGCTCGACCTGGTCCGCCTCCAGGACGAAGCCCACGTCGGCTTCGCCTCGATGGTCGATTCGATCCTGGCTTCGGCGAGCCGGCACCTCGAGCGGCTGAACGCGCGGCGGCGCGAGACCGTCCCGGCCTCGGCCCTGGTGGTCGGCGTGCAGTGCGGCGGCAGCGACGCCTTTTCCGGCGCCACCGCCAACCCGGCCGTCGGCGTCTGCACCGACCTTCTGGTGCGGGCCGGCGCCACCGTCATGTTCTCCGAGACCACCGAGGTGCGCGACGGCATCGACCAGCTCACCGCCCGCGCCGCCAGCCCGGAGCTGGCGGCGGCGATGGTGCGCGAGATGGCCTGGTACGACGCCTATCTCGGCCGCGGCGGCGCCGACCGCAGCGCCAACACCACCCCGGGGAACAAGGCCGGGGGCTTGTCGAACATCGTCGAGAAGGCGATGGGCTCGATCGTCAAGTCGGGCTCCAGCCCGATCTCGGGCGTGCTCTCGCCCGGCGAGCACCTGCGCGACCGCGGCATCGAGCGCGGCCTGGTCTACGCGGCGACGCCGGCGAGCGACTTCATCTGCGGCACCCTGCAGCTGGCGGCGGGCATGAACCTG
>DATCGH010000576.1:0-8831 GCA_036509055.1 Caldimonas sp. | reverse complement strand
AGACCGTCGCGCCGACGCTGCCGGCGCGGTCCGACGCGCCGATCACGCAGACCGAGGCCGGCTCGAGCAGGCGATCGAGGTGGCGGACGCTCACGCCAGCTGCGCCGCGTTGGCGCGCCGCTCGGGCCGGCGGGTCGGGGGCGTCTTCTGCATGGAGGCGGGCATGACGGGCTTTCAGGGAACGAGGACGGCCGCACCCTGGAGCCGGCCGGAACGAAGGTCGTCCAGGGCGACGTTGGCCGCGGCCAGAGGATAGGTCGTCGTCTCGACCCGCAGCGGCACGCCGGCGGCGAAGCCGAGGAACGCCCGGGCATCGCCGCGGGTCAGGTTGGCGACCGAGACGAGCTCGCGTTCCTCCCAGAGCAGGCGATAGGGGAAGGCGGGGATGTCGCTCATGTGAATGCCGGCGCAGACGACGCGGCCTCCCTTGCGCACCGCACGCAGCGCCGTCGGAACCAGCGCCCCGACCGGCGCGAAGATGATCGCCGCATCGAGAGGATCGGACGGTGCCTGGTCGGAGCCGCCGGCCCAGGCGACGCCCAGGGAGCGAGCGAACGACTGGCCTGCCGCATCGCCGGGGCGCGTGAAGGCATGGACCTCGCGCTTCTCGTGCATCGCCGCCTGGGCGACGAGATGAGCGGCGGCGCCGAAGCCGTAGATGCCGATCCGCATAGCATGGCTGCCGGCGGCACGCAGGGCGCGCCAGCCGATCAGGCCGGCGCACAGGAGGGGAGCGGCATGGACCGCGTCCTGCGGCAGGTCGAGCGGCAGGCAGAAGGCGGCGTCGGCGGTGACGTGCGAGGCGAACCCTCCGTCGCGCCCGTAGCCGGTGAAGACCGGCTCGTCGCACAGGTTCTCGCGGTGCGCGAGGCAGTAGCTGCAGTGCCCGCAGGTGTGGCCCAGCCAGGGAATGCCGACCCGCTGACCGATGCGCCAATCGCGGACTCCGGCGCCGACGCGCAGCACCCGACCGACGATTTCATGCCCCGGCACGATCGGCAGCCGCGCCTGCGCCAACTCGCCGTCGACGACGTGCAGGTCGGTGCGGCAGACGGCGCAGGCCTCCACGCGCACCAGGAGCTCGCCCGCGGCGGGGTCCGGATCGGGCCGCTCCTCCAGGCGCAGCGGCTCGCCGGGGGCGTGCAGCACCATCGCGTGCACGATGATCAGTCCGAGTGGGACAGGATCCAGACCACGGCCTGGAGCGCGAGCACGGCGATGCCGATGGCCGCGGCGATCACCAGCAGCGCGCCCCAGTGACCGGATGTCCAGCCGAAGAAGGCGTGCATGGTTGCGGGCACCGATCGATGCGGGTGGGCCGACTACTGGATCGGGATCGTGCGTGCGCCCGAGCCTTCGCGCTTGGGAAGCGTCAGCTTGAGCACGCCATCCTCGAGCTTGGCGGCCACCGCCTTGTCGTCGATCTCGTGGGCCAGCGAAAAGCCTCTCGAGACGCGGCCGTAGTAGCTCTCCCTGACCAGCACGCGTCCGCCTGATTTCTCTTCCTTGTCCTTCCTGACCTCGGCGCTGATGGAAACGAAATTGCCGTCGACGTGAACACGCATGTCTTCCTTCTTCGCGCCGGGAATCTCGGCTCGGACCTGGTAGTCCTTGTCGTTTTCCGTGACGTCGAGGCGGATGTCGCCGGGCTCGGCAACGGCGAGCGGCCGGGAAATCCGACGAAAGAATTCCGGCATCAGATCCTCGAAACGGTCGAGGCGGGTCAGGGCGTTCATCGTGTACTCCTTGCATCTCCTGTGATTGCAGTGGCGTTGGCCGCGGGTCGCGCGTCAACAGGCCCAGTCTGAAATGCAAGGCTGCAGCAGGAGTTGATGCCGATCAAACAGGAGGAGTCCAGCGCAACGCTGCGGGGCCCCCCGCGCACGGCCGGCGCGGTCAGCGTTGCGCGGAGTGTCGAGGGTCGCGGCCGAAGAGGCGAGCGAGCGACCCGTTGGCGATCACGATCAGGGTGCGGTGCATCCTGTCTCCCGGTTGGGGATGGATCAAGCAGCTTGCGGGGACAAGGAAATCGGCCGTGTGGCGTTCTGCGAGCTTCCCAAGGCGCGGATGGCGTCTCCGAAGGCCTGCAGGCGTCCCGCGCAACTGCCGTCATTGACTTCACGGGACGTGAACGCGCCGGCGAGCAGCGGCGTCTCCTTCGTCCAGCGCCCAATCTCCGCGGCCGCTGCCGGGGCACCGTCCGATCCCATCACTGACAGCACCGCGACTTCCGGGAGCGCGGTGCGCAGCTCGGCGACGAAGCTGCGCATCGGCCCGGCGAGCTGGCGGGCCCAGATCGGCGCGATCAGCACGACCACGTCGAAGTTCCGCAGCGCCGGGCCTTCGTAGCGAATCGCCGGGCGGCGCCGGAACAGCGAGTCGAGCATGCATTGCCACGTTGCCTTCGTGCCGGAACGCGGCCGAAGTTCCTGCACTTCTCCCACCGGCCACCCCTGTTGGGCGGCGAGGAGCCGGGCCAATCGGCGGCCGGTGCCGGTGTAGGAGTAGAAGACCACGAGAATCCTGCTCATCGACCTCTCCGAGGGGTATCGTTCGCTGAGACTGTAGGAAGACGGCGGGCACCGCTCCTTGAGAAATGTCAGGTTCCTGCCCGATTGCCCGCGCGGCTCGAACCCATGCTTCCCCCGTTCAACCCGTGGCTCACCGGCGCCGTCGCCGCCGACATCGTCGCGGCGTCGCGCGCCTCAGACGCGGGCTTGGCCGCGCGGCGCGAGCGCCGGCTCCGTGCGTTGCTGGAGGCGGCCTCGGGATCGCCCATGTACCGCGGGCTGCCGGCGGTGGGCGATGCCGCCGGCGCGGTCCTCGCGAACCTGCCGATCGTCCGCAAGCCGGAGCTGATGCGTCGCTTCGACGACTGGGTCGCCGACCCCGCCATCCGGCTCGACGCCCTGCATCGCTTCGTCGCCGACCCGGCCAACATCGGCGCGCCCTTTCTCGACCGCTACGTCGTCTGGGAGAGCTCCGGCAGCAGCGGCGAGCCGGCGGTCTTTGTTCAGGACGCCGCGGCGATGGCGACCTACGACGCGCTGGAGGCGATTCGTCGGCCGCACTTGCGGCCGCTCGATCGCCTGTTCGACCCGTGGGGCGTTGCCGAACGGATGGTGTTCGTCGGCGCCGTCGGCGGGCATTTCGCCAGCACCGTCTCGATCGAGCGCCTGCGCCGACTCAATCCCTTGCTCTCTTCCCGCCTGCGAAGCGTTTCGTTCCTCCAGCCCATCGGGGACCTGGTCGCGGAGTTGCACCAGCACGCGCCGACCGTCGTTGCCACTTACCCGAGCGTCGCGGTCCTGCTGGCGGAAGAATGCCTGGCGGGTCGGCTGCAGATCGCGCCGAAAGAGATCTGGACCGGTGGCGAGACCCTGTCGCCGACGATGCGGTCGTTCGTGCGACGGGCATTCGACTGCCCGGTCGTCAACAGCTACGGCAGCTCGGAATTTCTCTCGCTGGCGAGCGAATGCGCCCACGGGTCGATGCACTTCAACAGCGACTGGGCGATTCTCGAGCCGGTCGACGCCAAGGGCCGACCGATGCCGTCGGGAACGGCGGGCACGACGACCTTGCTCACCAATCTCGCCAACCATGTCCAGCCGCTGATCCGCTACGACATCGGCGATCGCGTCACGCTGCGGCCCGACGCCTGCGCCTGCGGTGGCCGGCTCCCTGTCCTGGAGATCGAGGGCCGGTGCGACGACATGCTTGAGCTCGGGCCGGCGCGCGGCCGCAGGGTACGCGTGCTGCCGCTGGCCTTGAGCACCGTGCTCGAGGACGAAGCGGGGTTGTTCGACTTCCAACTGGTGCAGAAGGGGACGTCCGAGCTGGAGTTGTGCACCGGTGAATCGGGCGGCGCGGCTGACGCCGCGTTGCGTCGAGGCCGCACGGCGCTGGCCGGCTTTCTCTCCCTTCAGGGCGCCGACCGTGTCCGGATCCGCTGCCGGAGCGGCCGGCCGCCGCTGCGCGGCCGCACCGGCAAGGTCAAGCGAGTGATCGCCCGGATGTAGCCGCCGCGGCTCGACCTTCTTTCCGGCCGCGCCGGCCGTTGACCTGCATCAAGACGCCGGACCGCGCCCTCGTCACACTGCCTGCATCGCCCCCGGCAGGAGTTGTCCATGTACAAGCGCATTCTTGTTCCGGTCGATGGCAGCCCGACGTCGACACGCGGTCTCGACGAAGCGGTCCGCCTCGCGAAGCTGACCGGCGCAAGCATCCGGCTCGTCCATGTCCTTGACCTGGTGACCTTCGCGGCAGGCCTCGAGAGCTATGCCGTCGACGTCTTCGGGATCCTGAGAGACGCCGGCAAGACCATCCTCGAGCAGATGAAGGCGCGCGTCGCCGCCAGCGGCATCGACGTGACGAGCTACATCTCCGAGCCGCTTTCAGGACGGGTCTGCGATGTGGTCATCGATCAGGCGAAGCAGTACGGCGCCGATCTGATCGTTCTCGGAACGCACGGCCGGCGCGGCGTCGACAGGCTGTTCCTCGGCAGCGATGCCGAGCAGATCCTTCGCAGCGCCCCGGCGCCCGTGCTGCTCGTCCGTTCGACCGATGCCGAGGTCCCCGCCGCGGCAACCGCCGCTGCCGGAGCTGCCGGTGGGTCCGTCCGCCGGGCCGCTTCCATCGGTGCCTGATCCGCCCGGGTCAGCCCGATCCTTGTTCCGGCCCATTCGCCGGCAAGCAGGCGCTTCGGGGCGCCTGACCGGCCTTCGGTCTGCATTGGCCTCGCTCGCGCTGGCGCTGGCGGCCGGCGTCTTGCCGGCGGCCGCACAAGTCGCGGCACCGCCCGACCGGCCGGACGGCTTGCCGGAGCCTCGGCTTTCGCTGGTCGTCTCGCGCGAGGAAGCGGTGGTCATCAGCGTGCGCGCGGTCGGCGCACCGGCAAACGCCCAGCGCTCGCGGGCCGACCGCGGCCAGGATGCACCGCCCGCGGATCCGTTCTCCGGACGAAGCGAGGCGGGAGAAGTGCAGGGCGTTCCCGATCGAAGCCTGGCCTCCGGCGTCATCATCGATGCCGACGGTTATGCGCTCACGAACGCCCACGCCGTCGTCGGTGCGGCGCAACTGCGGATTCGACTCGCCAACGGGCGCGAGGCCTCGGCCCGGCTTCTCGGTTACGACCTGCGCACCGACATCGCCCTCCTGCGCCTCGACATCCGCGGCTTGCTCGCGGCACGGCTCGGCGATCCGGCGGAGCTCCTGGTGGGCGACGGGGTCTTCGCGATCGGAGCGCCTTTCGGCCTTGAACGCAGCGTCACCGCCGGCATCGTCAGTGCCAAGCCGCGCTACCTGCCGGGCGGGGGCGGCCTGCCGATGATCCAGACCGACGTGGCCATCAACCCCGGCAGCTCCGGCAGTCCCCTGTTCAACCTGCGCGGCGAGCTGGTCGGGATCAATTCGATGATGATGAGCAGCAGCGGCGGATACGACGGCGTCTCCCTCGCCCTGCCGATCGACGTCGCCATGCAGGTGGCCGACGAATTGCGGGACCACGGCTACGTGCGTCGCAGCCGGCTCGGGGCGCGGTTGCAGGAAGTCACGCCGGAACTGGCCCGCTCCTTCGGGCTCGCACAGGAGGGCGGGGCGGTGATTCTCAGCGTCTCGCGCGGCGGGCCGGCCGATCGCGCCGGGCTGCGCACCGGCGACATCGTCCTCGGGCTCCGGGGAGCCGCCGACCGCAGCTACCCCGCCCTGCAACAGGCCATCGCCGCCGCGACCCACCGGGAAACGCTGACGGTCGAGGTCTGGCGACGCGGTGCCATCCTCCAGGTCGCGCTGCAACCGGAGACGATCGAGCGCGAGCCCGAGGCGGAGGTCTCGCGCCCCGCCACGCGTGCGCCCGAGCCGCGACTCGGCCTGGTCGTCGAGGACCTCGTCGCGGCACAGCGCTCGGCATTGCGTCTGCAAGGCGGCGGCATCGCCGTGCGCGCGGCCAGGGGTGCATCGCGCGAAGCGGGACTGCAGGTCGGTGACGTGATCCTCGCGGTCAACGACGTGACGATCGCGAACGTGGCGGCGTTCGACGCCGCGCTTTCCGCAGGCGTCAGCGGCCGGCCGACGGCCCTGCTCGTCCAGCGCGGCGGCGTCCTCGGCTACCTCGTCGTGCAGCCCGACTGAAGCGTCCGCCGCTCGCACGACGTCCGACCGGGCGCCCATTGACCCAGGTCAATGAAGGCCTGCCGAGCGAGCCGAGAATCTTCGCAACCCCTTCCTCCTCTCGACGACCCATGGACCTGCCCACGCAAGCGCATCTGAAGACGCTGCGCGACCTGCTCACCTACCGGCTCGGCGAACTGCGCGCCGACGTCCATGCCGCCGAGCAGCAGCGCCAGGCCGACGCGGCCGAAGGCGACCAGGGCGTTGCCGACCGGAAGGACGAGGCGACGCGGGGACAGGCGGCCGCACTGAGCGGCCAGCAGGAGGAGCGCGACCGGCAGGAAATGGGCCAGGTCGAGGCGGCGCTGCGGCGACTCGATGCCGGGACCTACGGCGACTGCGCTGGCTGCGGCGAGCCGATCCCCTTGCAGCGACTTCTGGTCCAGCCTGCGGCAGAGCGCTGCGCGGCGTGCCAGGTGAAATTCGAGGCGCGCCCGTCATAGACGTCGTGACCTGACCGCGGCTCCCGTCGCGCCGATTCCATGCTGCCGTTCACCCACGCCCAGTTCGTCTTCGTCTTCGCCCTGTACAACGGCGTGATCTGGCCGCTCCAGTGGCTGGCGCAGGCGGTGGGCATCGGCCTGCTCGCGCTGCTCTGGAAACCTTCGCGGACTCGCGACCGGACGAGCATCCTTCTGCTTGCAGTCATGTGGCTCTGGACCGGGCTCGCCTATCACGTCGTCTTCTTCTCCCTCATCAATCCGGCGGCCACGCTTTTCGGCATGTTCTTCGTCTTCGAAGGGCTGCTGCTGTCGGAGGCCGCACTTCGCGGGCGCCTGACGTTCGGCAAGGCGAGCGGTCTCGGCCGCGCCCTCGGATGGGCGCTGCTGGTCTATTCCGTGCTGGGCTACCCGGCCCTGGGCCTGATGCTCGGCGAGCGCGCCCTCGAGCTTCCCGCCTTCGGGCTGACGCCTTGCCCGGTCGTCCTGGCCACGCTCGGCGTGCTCCTGCTGGCCACGGGACCGGCCCGGCCCTGGCTCTTCGTCATTCCCGTGGGCTGGGCGCTGATCGGCGGCAGCGCCGCCGTGCTGCTTCGCGTGCCGCAGGACTGGCCGCTGCTTCTGTCCCCCTTGCTGCTGGCGATCGTCGTGATCCGCGAGCGCCTGCAAGGGGGGGTCGGCGCCAGGCTCGCGCGCCGCTAGTCCCCGTCCGTGCGCCTCGGCTCGACGCGGGCGCCGTCCTTCACCCGGGGCGGCGGATACACGATCACCGGCTGGCCGAGCGTCACCCCCTTGACGAGCCAGGCCTCGGATCCGTTGCGCGCACCGACTTCGACCGGGGCCTGACGGGCCCGTCCGTCGACGACGGCGAACACTGCCATGGGGCCGGCCGAGGCGCCCGGCGCCTCCGCCAGCGGGAAGACCGCGCTCACCGGAACCTTCAGCGCCCCGTCGACGGCCATCGTCACGATCCGCACGCTGACGCGAAAGCCGTCGCCCAGCGCCTTCCAGCGCTCCGCCGGGCTGGTGATGTCGATCAGCACCCTGACCCGCTGCTCCTCCACCCCCAGCGCCGAGATCTTGGTGAACCCGCCCGGCTCGACCCGTCGCACGCGACCCTGCAGGACGCCTTCGCCGCCCCAGCGCTCGATCGTCACCGGGCTGCCGGGCTGGGACCGTAGCGCGTCGGTCGTGAGCAACTCGGCGACGATCTCGAGAGCGCAGGTGTCGCCGAGTTCGATCAGCGGCGCGCCGAGGGCGACCGGGCTCTCGCTCGGCTGGATGACGCGCAGCACCCGGCCGGCGATCGGCGCGTGCACCGGGAACGTCCCGCGCGCCTGCCGGTCCGTGCCACGCACCGCGAGCAGCGCGGCGCGCGCCTGCTCGACCTCGTATTCGGCGACGTGGCGATCCTCGATCGCGGCGTCCACGTCCTTTTGCGCGGAGAGCGTGGAGAGCCGGTCGATGTCGAGCTTGGTCGCAGACACGAAGCCCTGGGCGGCGAGCTGCTCGGTGCGGAGCAGGTCGTGGTTCGCCTGCAGCAGGGCGACCCGCGCTGCCTCGAGGCGGGCCGCGGCGCGCTTGACCTGTGCCCCGGCGCCGTCGATCCGGGCCTGCTGCTCGCGCAGGGTGCGCTCGTCGAGCATCGGCGAGAGCGCCGGCGACAGGGTCGCGACGACGTCGCCGGCGGCCACGGCATCGCCCTCGCGCAGCGTCACCCGCGACAGCAGGCCGGCGAGCGGCGCCGCGACGACGTAGCGATCGCGCAGGCGCGTCTTCCCGTCTTCGTCGACCGTCGTCTCGAAGTGCCCGGTAGTCACCGTGGCCAGCTCGACCTCGAGCGGTCGGGGCGCCAGCGCCCAGGCAAGAAGGCCGATCGCCAGGACCGCGGCGACGGCGACGGAAATCCGGGTTCGCGTCTTCATTTCAATCTCGTGTCTTGAGGGCGGTGACCATGTCGAGGCGATCGATCCGTCGGCGCACGACCAGGGCGCTCCCCGCCGCGGCGGCGAGCACGCAGATCGCCGCCCAGGCGAAGGTGCGCGCCCGGACGATGGCCGGGAAGTGGAACTGGTCCGACGCGATCAGGTCGGCGACGCCGTGCGAGAGGCCCCAGCCGAGCGCCATGCCCAGCGGCAGCGCGAGCGCGACGATGAGGGCCAGCTCGCCGAGCAGCAGGGCGGAGACTTCACCGAGGGTGAAGCCGAGGACGCGCAGGCTGGC
>DATCGH010000575.1:0-6358 GCA_036509055.1 Caldimonas sp. | reverse complement strand
CCGACGGCGGGCCGGGGCGCTGCTTTCCGGCCGGCCACGCGACCGCCGCCTTCTGTTTCCTGCCGGGCTGGTTCATCCTCCGGCGGGTGGCGCCGGTGGCGGCCCGGCGCTGGTTGATCGTCACCCTGGTCGCCGGAGCGGTACTGACGATGGTGCAGGTGGTGCGCGGCGCCCACTACGTCAGCCATTCGCTCTGGACCGCCTGGTGCTGCTGCGTGCTCGGCGTGGTGCTGGTGCATGCGATCCGGGCTCGGGGGCCGGCGAGGTGGAAAATCGCCTGAGAACGGCGCCATCGTCCCTCTCCCTGGAACCCACCGACACCGCCCACCCGCCGGCTTCCTCCGGCTCGCTTCTTCCTGTGCTGCGTCGCGCCTGGTCGGCGCCGCGCTCGCCGCAGGCGATCGTGCTCGCGCTCGCCGCCTGGATCGTCCTGGTCGCCAACCTCACGCTCTGGCGCAACGTCATGGCGATCGAGTCCGGCCCGCGCGGTGTCTTCATCTCCCTGGGTGTCGCGGTGCTGCTCTTCGCCGCGGTGGCGACGCTGTTCGCGCTCACCGCCTGGAGCCGCTGGATGAAGCCGCTGTGGCTGTTCCTGCTCTTCGCCGCCGGGGTGTCGCAGCACTACATGCTCAACTTCGGCGCGGTCATCGACAGCACCATGATGGCCAACGTCCTCGATACCAACGCCAGGGAGGCCGCCGACCTGCTGACCTGGGGGCTGCTCGGCAACATCTTCCTGGTCGCGGGCCTGCCGGCGCTCTGGCTCGTGCCCTTGCCGGTGAAGCGCTTCCCGCCGCTGCGGACGGTGCTGCGCGTCGCCGTCCTGGTCGGCGGATCGCTGCTCGTCGCCGTGGCCGCGACCGCGGCGATGTACAGCGTTCTGGCGCCGCTGGTGCGCAACAACATGGGCCTGCGCTACCTGCCCAACCCGATCGTCCCGGTCTGGTCGACCGCCCGGGTCGTGACCCGGCCGCTCTGGAACCGGCCGAAGCCGCTGGTGACCATCACCGCCGGCGCGGCGCTCGGCGCCAGCCACGCGGTGGCGTCGGCCAGGCCACCGCTGGTGCTGCTGGTGGTGGGCGAAACCGCGCGTGCGGATCACTTCGGCATGAACGGCTATCCGCGTGACACCACGCCCGAGCTGGCGGCGCGCGGCGTGCTCAGCTTTCGCAACGTCTGGTCGTGCGGCACCAACACGCTCGCGTCGGTGCCCTGCATGTTCTCCTCGCTCGGCAAGGCCAGGTTCGAGGCTCGCCAGGCCGACCACGAGAACCTGCTCGACGTCGTCCAGGCCGCCGGCATGGCGGTGCTGTGGATCGACAACCAGGCCGGCTGCAAGAGTGTCTGCGCCCGGGTGGCAAGCGTCTCGACCAACGACCTGAACGGCACGCCGGCCGGAGCGCGCTTCTGCGCCGACGGCGAATGCCTCGACGAGGCCCTGCTCGAGGGCCTGGACGCGCGCCTCGCGGCGCTGCCGGCGGAGCGGCGCAGCAAGGGCGTGCTCCTGGTGATGCACCAGATGGGCAGCCACGGCCCCGCCTACGGCCGGCGCTCGACCGAGGCCTACAAGCGCTTCAAGCCGGAATGCCGGACGACGACGCTCGGCGACTGCGTCCCGGCCGAGCTGATCAACGTCTACGACAACTCGATCGCCTACACCGACCACGTGCTGGCGCGCACCATCGACTGGGCCCGGGCGCAGTCCGGCTACGCATCGGCCCTCATGTATTTCAGCGACCACGGCGAGTCGCTCGGCGAGTACGGGGTCTTCCTGCACGGCGTGCCGTATGCGCTGGCACCCGATGCGCAAAAACACGTCGCGATGGTTGCCTGGCTCGGCGACGGCATGGCCGCCCGGGCGGGACTCGCTTCTGCCTGCCTGCGCGGCCGGCTCGACGAGAAGCTCTCGCACGACAACCTCTATCACAGCGTGCTCGGACTGCTCGACGTCACGACGCCGACCTATGATCGGCGCCTCGACATCTGGAGCGCCTGCAAACGGCGCGACGAAGGCTGATTCCCCCTCCCTCGGACGAGCAATTCAAGGGCGCCACCGGGCTGCGACGCCTGATCAACGCCTGCGGCTACTCCGTGGCCGGACTGCGCCACGCGATGGCGCGCGAGGCCGCGATCCGGCAGGAGCTGTTCGCCTGCGTCGTCCTGATCCCGGTGGCGGTGCTGCTGCCGGTGCCGGCGCTCGAGCGGCTGCTGATCATCCTGTCGATGCTGCTGGTGGTCCTGACCGAGTTCCTCAACTCGGCGATCGAGGCGGCGATCGACCGGATCTCGCTCGATCGCCACCCGCTCTCGGGCCAGGCCAAGGACCTGGGCAGCGCCGCCGTCGCCACGGCCCTCCTGATGTCGGCGCTCTGCTGGATCGTCATCGCCGGGCCGGTGGCGATGCGCTGGCTGGCCCGCTAGCCGCCTCCGCGCGGGGCTTCCAGCGCCGTCTTCATCGCCGCCGCGCCGCGGGTCATCATGTCGTCGATGTACGGCGCGAGCGCGTCGGGCAGGACGTCGACGGTCCAGACGAAACGGCAGCCGCCGTCGTCGCCGTCCCGCACCTCCGCGCTGGCGGCGTAGTGCGCAGCACGGCCGCCGATGATCGCGTAGGCCAGACGCCGCAGCGTGTCGTCGCGGCCGACCAGGGTCTCGCGGGCAGAGCTGCCGTTGAAGAAGGTGACGACGCGCACGTCGTCGCCCTCCATCGTCGTGCCGGTGACGAAGCCCGGCGCCAGCCGCTCGTGCACCGCGGCGAAGTCGCGCAGTGCCGCCCAGACGTGCTCGGCGGGGGCGGCGAGGGCGAGCTCTTTGCGCAAGGAGGCCATGCCGGCATCGTGACCGCTCCCGGGCCTTCGGCCTCGCCGCTTTCGGACATCTTCATCCCGCCGCCCGCCGTGACATCATCGGCCGGACCTTGAGCCCGTTCCGCAGCAGTTCACCGCACCCGGCCCTCCCTTGGCTCGGCCGCGGGCTGCTGTTCATCGCCATCGTGCTGCTGCTCGAGCACGCCCGGCCGCTCCTGCTTCCGGTGACGATCGCCGTCGTCTTCACCTTCGTACTCTCGGCGCCGGTGCGGATGCTGCAGCGCATGGGCGTCAACGAGTACCTCGGCGCGGCGATCGTCGTCGGCGCCGTGCTGGCGCTGGTGATGCTGATCTTCGCCCTGATCGCCGCACCGGCCGCGGCCTGGTGGGCGCGCGCGCCGCTGATCGTCCACGAGCTGATCGAGGCGATCCAGGACTGGCGCGACGCGCTCTTTCCCTACGCCACGCCGGCGCCCCTCGCCCGCGGCCCGGCGCCGGCGCCGCCGATTCCCGACCCGCTCAACGAGCGGCTGGCGATCGAGGGCTGGACCTTCACCCGGCTGGCGATCGGCGGCACGCTGTCGTTCGCGGTCTCGGCCTCGGCGACGGTCATCCTGCTGTTCTTCCTGCTCGCCACCGAACGCTGGCTCGTCGACCGCACCGCCGCCGCGATCAAGGAGCCGCGCACCCGCGCCCTGGTGCTGGCCGGCATGCGCCAGGCGGAGCGCGACATCGGCCGCTTCATCGCCACGATCTGCCTCATCAACATCGCCCTCGGCGTTGCCACCGGACTGGCGCTCTGGGCGATCGACCTGCCCAACCCGGTGCTGTGGGGAACCACCACCGCGGTGCTCGCCTGCATCCCCTACCTCGGACCCCTGCTGATCGCGGTGCTCCTGCTGCTTGCCGGCAGCGTCACCTTCGGCACCGGCGTGGCGATGCTCGGGCCGCCGGCCGTGTTCCTGCTTCTGCACGGGATCGAGGCCAATTTCATCAGCCCGATGATCATGGGGCATCGCCTCCGCCTGAGCCCCGTGTTCGTGTTCCTCTCGGTCATGACCTGGGGCTGGCTCTGGGGCGTCGCGGGCGCCTTCATCGCCGTGCCGCTGCTGCTCGCACTGCGCGCCGTCTGCAAGCGCTCGCGGCGTCTGCGCCTCGTCTGCGTCTATCTGGAAGGTAAGTAAAGACTGGCGTCGTTCATCGCGGCGTCATCCAGCGGATGGAACATTCGGCGCCTCGGCGGGTCCACCGGGGCCCCCTGGGCATACTGCTTGCCTCCCTCGCTCCGTTCAATCCATGCCTCGCCGATGCGCATTGCCTACGTCACCGAAACCTGGCCGCCCGAGCTCAACGGGGTCTCCCTCACCGTCGAGCGAACCGTTCGCTTCCTGCGTTCGCGCGGCCACCTGGTCGAGTTGATCCGTCCGCGCCAGCCGGGCGAAGCGCGGCTCGATGCCGGCGACGAGCTGCGCACCGCCGGCTGCGTCATCCCGATGTATCCCGACCTGCGCTTCGGCCTGGCGCGGGCCGGCACGCTGGCGCGGCGCTTCAGGCAGAGCAAGCCCGATCTGGTGCATCTCGCCACGCCCGGGCCGATGCCCTGGGCGGCGCTCGCCGCCGCCGGCGCCCTCGGCCTCGCCACGACCTCCGATTTCCGCACCAATTTCCACCAGTACAGCCGGCACTACGGCCTGGGCCTCTTCGCCGGGCCGGTGCTCGGCCTGCTGCGCCGGTTCCACAACCTGACCCGGCGCACCTTCGTGCCGACCCAGGCGGCCCGGCGCGAGCTGGCCGCCGCCGGCTTCCATCACCTCACCGTCGTCGGCCGCGGCGTCGACACCGATCGTTTCACGCCGACGGCGAGAAGCGACGAGCTGCGCGCGCAGTGGCGCGCCGGCCCCGACACGCCGGTGCTGCTCGCGGTCGGCCGGATCGCCGCCGAGAAGAACATCGCGCTGGCGCTGCGTGCTTTCGAGCGGGCGCGGCGCGACCGGCCGGACCTGCGCATGGTGGTGGTCGGCGACGGTCCGGCGCGGGCCCGGCTCACGACCGCGCACCCGGCGGCGACCTTCGTCGGCGCCAAGCGCGGTGCCGAGCTGGCGGCCCATTACGCCTCGGCCGATGCGTTCCTCTTCCCGAGCCTCTCGGACACCTTCGGCAACGTCGTCATGGAGGCGCTGGCTTCCGGCCTGCCAGTGGTCTCGTTCAACTGCGCTGCGGCCGCCGAGCATGTCGACGACGGCATCAGCGGCCGTCTCGCGGTGCCGGGCGACGAAGCCGGCTTCATCGCCGCCACCGCCGCGTTCGCGGTCGCGCCGGCATCCCTGCAATCCTTCCGGGAGGCCGCCGTCGCCGCCGCCCGCCGCGCCACCTGGGACGAAGTGCTGGAGCGCTTCGAGGCCCGCCTCCAGGACACCGTCGATGCGTTCCAAGCGTCGCCCGCGCCTGTTCCCGTCGTTGCCTGAGCAACAGGAATTCTGGCGGCACAGCGAGCCGGTGCTCCGCTGGCTCGAGCGCGAGCGCCTGGTGGCGCTGTGGATGCACGGCGCGGCGACCCGGGCCTGGGTGGTGCGCGCCCTGACCACCGTGAGCCTGGCCGGCGACGGCTGGCTCTGGTACGCGATCATCGCCGCGCTGCCCTGGTGGGGCGGGCCGACGGGCGGCTCGGCCGCGGCGCGGATGCTCGGCGTCGGCACTGTCAACCTGATCCTCTACAAGATCGTCAAGCGCTGGATCGCCCGGCCGCGGCCGTTCCGCGTCTGCGAGGGCTTTCGCGAGTGCGCCCGCTCGCTCGACGAGTTCAGCTTCCCGAGCGGCCACACCCTGCATTCGGTCGCCTTCAGCTTCATCCTGACGGCGTACTACCCGGCGTTCGCGATCTTCGTCTGGCCGCTCACGCTGCTGATCGCGGCCTCGCGGATCATCCTCGGCCTGCACTATCCGAGCGACGTGATCGTCGGCGGCCTGATCGGCCTGACCACCGCGGCGATCAGCTTCAACCTGCTCTAGCCGATCGTCAATCGGCGCTGGTCGACTGCCACTGCGTCGTCGCCGCGACCGAGACCGCCGGCACCACCGTCGGCGCCGCGGCCCGGTCATGGCGCATGAAATCCGCGACCGTCACCGCCCGCCGGTCGCGCAGCGCCCGCGTCAGCACCTTCTGCCAGGAGCGGCGCACCGCGGCGAAATCGGCGTCGCGCGGATGCAGCTCGAGGCGCAGCAGCTTGTTGCCGCGCTCCAGCCGGGCGACGGTCGCGTTCCAGAGCAGCGAGCTCTGCCGCCGCCAGGCGTTCGAGGTGCTGTAGACGACGCTCTGGCTCTTGACGTTGCCGCGTCCGGGCAGATGCACCAGCTCGCGCAGCGTCGCCGTGTACTCGAAGCGCTGCGTCGCCAACGCCTGCCACGCGCCCGGGCCGAGCAGCCAGGCCGGGGCGACGAAGCCGGCGAGCGGCCAGCCGTGCTCGCGGAACCAGGCGACGCCGGCCTCGATGCGACGGGTCGCCTCGCGCTCCGACAAGGCCCAGAACTCGCCCTCGCCGCGGGTGTAGACG
>DATCGH010000574.1:0-2253 GCA_036509055.1 Caldimonas sp. | reverse complement strand
CCTCCCGCAGTACATCGGCAACCTCAAGCACGGCGCCTGGCAGCAATCGGGGCTGAAGGCGGCGTCGATGCCGCCGAACTTCGGCCTCGGCATGGTGCTGAAAGACAAGACGCTCGGCGTCTGGGGCTTCGGCAAGATCGGCCAGCTCGTCGCCGGCTACGGCAAGGCGTTCGGCATGCGGATCGTCGTCTGGGGCAGCGAGGGGGCGCGCGACAAGGCCGTGGCCGATGGCTACGAGGCCGTCGGGAGCTGCGAATCGTTCTTCGAGATCGCCGACGTGCTCTCGCTGCATTTGCGCCTGCATGACTCCACCCGCGGCATCGTCAAGCTGGACGCGCTGTCGCGGATGAAGCCGACGGCGCTGCTGGTCAACACCTCGCGCGCCGAGCTGATCGAGGAAGGCGCGCTGGTCTCGGCGCTCAACCGCGGCCGCCCGGGCATGGCCGCGGTCGACGTGTTCGAGAGCGAGCCGATCCTGCAGGGCCACCTGCTGCTGCGCCTGGAGAACGCGGTCTGCACGCCGCACATCGGCTACGTCGAGCAGGACAGCTACGAGCTCTACTTCGAGGCGGCCTTCGCCAACGTCGTCAACTTCATCGGCGGCAACCCGACGCACATCGTCAACCCGGAAGCGCTCAAGGTCCATCGATGAGGAAGACCGACCGGTGACGGCCGCCGGCGCCGCGGCCGTTCCCGCTGTTCCGCACGCCCAGGTGCGCTGGGCGCTGCTGTTCGGCAACTTCGTCACCGGCTGCGGCATCATGGTCGTGCCCGGCACGCTCAACGACCTGGCGCAATCGCTGCAGATCTCCGTCGCCCTGGCGGGGCAGCTGTTCGCGGTCGGCGCCGCCACGGTGTGCTTCGGCGCGCCGCTGCTCGCCGGCTGGGTCTCGGGCTTCGACCGGAGAAAGCTCCTCGCCTTCTCCCTCCTCGGCTATGCCGTCGGCCACGCCCTGTGCGCGGCGATGCCGAACTATGCGGCCCTGCTGCCGCTGCGCGCCGCCACGATGCTCGGCGCGGCGGTGTTCACGCCGCAGGCCGGCGCCGCGATCGGCTTCATGTCGCCGCCCGAGCACCGTGGCCGGGCCATCGCCTTCATCTTCCTCGGCTGGTCGCTGGCCTCGGTGCTCGGCCTGCCGATGGCGAACTGGATCGGCGAGACCTACGGCTGGCGCTACGCCTTCTCGGCGATCGCCGTGCTCTCGTTGGTGGCCGCGGCCTGGGTCTACGCCGTGATGCCCACGGGCGTGCGCCCGGCGGCGATCTCGCTGGCCGCCTGGAAGGATGCGTTCAAGACACCGAGCCTGATGGCGATCGTCGCCGTCACCTTCCTGTTCGGCGCCGGCCAGTTCACCCTGTTCGCCTACTTCACGCCTTACTTCCGCGACGTCCTGCATGCCACCACCAACCAGTCGAGCCTGCTGCTGGTCTGGTTCGGCATCTTCGGCGTGATCGGCAACCTGGCGCTGGCGCGCTTCATCGACCGGACCGGCGCCCACGTGGCGGCCACGGCAATGGTCTGCCTGATGGCGCTCTCGTTCCTGATCTGGCCGTTCGCCTCGGGCGTGGTCGGCATCGGCCTGGCGGCGATCCCCTGGGCCTTCGGCTGCTTCTCCTCGAATTCTGCCCAGCAGGCCCGGCTCAGCGCCGCGGCGCCGGCCCTCGCCTCGGCCCTCCTCGCCCTCAACACCTCGGCGATCTACCTCGGCCAGGCGGCGGGCGCGTCCAGCGGCGGCTGGCTGATCGCGCACCTCGGCTACGCCGCGCTCAGCTGGGTCGGCCTGGCCTGGCTGATCGCCTGCATCGCCACGAGCCTCTGGGCGACCCGGGCGGCCGGGCGCGCCGCCGCATGAGCACCACCCCCGCAGCGACGCCTGCGGAGGCGCCGCTGGCGCAGCCGGCCTCGCCCGCCGAGCTGTTCTTCACCTTCAATCGCCTGGCGCTGCAGGGCTTCGGCGGCGTGCTGGCAATCGCTCAGCACGAGCTGGTCGAGCGCCAGCGCTGGCTGACCCGGCAGCAGTTCGTCGAGATGCTCTCTCTGAGCCAGGTGCTGCCGGGGCCGAACGTCGTCAACCTGGCGCTGATGCTCGGTGACCGCTTCTTCGGCTGGCGCGGTGCCCTCGCCTCGCTCGGCGGGATGCTGTTGGTGCCGCTGGTCATCGTCCTGGCGCTGACCGCCGCCTATGCCGAGTTCTCGCGCATCGCGGTCGTCGCCGGCGCGCTGCGCGGCATGGGCGCGGTCGCCGCGGGCCT
>DATCGH010000573.1:0-4709 GCA_036509055.1 Caldimonas sp. | reverse complement strand
GCGGCTTCAGCTGGCGAGCCAGGTGTCGTAGCCCTTGCGCCGCAGGTCGCATGACGGGCACAGGCCGCAGCCCCAGCCCCAGGGGTGGCGGTGCTCGCGGTCGCCGAGATAGCAGGAGTGGGTGTGCTCGATCACCAGCTCGATCAGCGTTTCGCCGCCGAGGTCTTCGGTCATCGCCCAGGTGGCGGCCTTGTCGAGCCACATCAGCGGTGTCTCGATCGTCATCGACTTGTCGAGGCCGAGGCTGATCGCGACCTGCAGCGACTTGAGGGTGTTGTCGCGGCAGTCGGGGTAGCCGGAATAGTCGGTCTCGCACATGCCGCCGATGAGCACGCTCAGGCCGCGGCGGTCGGCGACGCTCGCCGCGACGGTGAAGAACAGCAGGTTTCGCACCGGCACGAAGGTGTTCGGCAGCCCGCCGGCGTTCATCTCGATCTCGCGCTCGCTGGTGAGCGCGGTGTCCGAGAGCTGGGACAGCAGCGACAGGTCGACGACGTGGTCCTGGCCGAGCTTGGCGCCCCAGTGGACGAATCTCTCGAGCAACTGGGCGCGCACGTGGAGGCGACTCTCCAGCTCCATCAAGTGGCGCTGGCCGTAGTCGAAGCCGATGGTCTCGACGTGGGCGTAGCGTTCGAGCGCGTGGGCCAGGCAGACGGTCGAGTCCTGGCCGCCCGAGAACAGCACCAGGGCGCTGCGCGGATCAGCCGCCACGAAGCTCTCCTTGGCCGAGGACGACCCACTTCTGCGAGGTCAGGCCTTCCAGGCCGACCGGGCCGCGCGCATGCAGCTTGTCGGTCGAGATGCCGATCTCGGCGCCGAGCCCGTACTCGAAGCCGTCGGCGAAGCGGGTCGAGACGTTGACCATCACGCTCGCCGAATCGACCTCGCGGAGGAAGCGCGTCGCCGCCGACTGCGAGTCGGTGACGATCGCATCGGTGTGATGCGAGCCGTAGCGCTCGATGTGGCGGATCGCCTCGTCGAGCGAGTCGACCACCTTGATGCTGATGATCGCCGCGAGGTACTCCTCGCGCCAGTCGGCCTCGGTGGCCTCGACCAGGCGGGCGCCGGCGATGCCGCCGAGCAAAGCCAGCGCCTTCGCGTCGCCGCGCATCTCGATCCCCTTCTTCGCGAACACCGCGCCGATCGCCGGCAGGAACTGTGCCGCCACGGCCGAATGCACCAGCAGCGACTCGGCGGCATTGCAGGGGCTGAGCTTCTGGGTCTTGGCGTTGTCGACGATCGCGAGGGCCATCGCCAAGTCGGCGGCGACGTCGACGTAGACATGGCAGTTGCCGTCGAGGTGCTTCAGCACCGGCACCCGGGCCTCGCGGGCGATGCGCTCGATCAGGCTCTTGCCGCCGCGCGGGATCACGAGGTCAACCGATTCCGGCGCGGCGATCAGGAAGCCGACCGCGGCCCGGTCGGTGGTGCCGACGAGCTGCACCGCGTCGGGCGGCAGGCCCGCCTCGGCGAGCGACTCGCGGACCAGCGCCGCCAGCGCCAGGTTCGATTGCAGCGCTTCCGAGCCGCCGCGCAGGATGCAGGCGTTGCCGCTCTTGATGGCGAGCGAGGCCGCCTCGATCGTCACGTTCGGCCGGCTCTCGTAGATCATCGCGAAGACGCCGATCGGTACCCGCATCCGGCCGACCCGGATGCCGCTCGGCTGCTCACGCAGGCCGGTGATCTCGCCGATCGGATCCGGCATCGCCGCGATCTGCTCGCAGCCCAGGGCGACGGTCTCGATCGCCTTGGCGTCGAGCTTGAGGCGGTCGACCAGCGGCGCGTCCAGGCCGGCAGCGGTGGCGGCGTTGATGTCGCGCCGGTTCGCCGTGGCAAGCGTTGCCGCGCCGCCGCGCAGGCGCCGCGCCAGGGCGCGCAAGGCGGCATTGCGTGCGGCCACTGGTGAGGCGGCGAGGCCGGCGCTGGCAGCCCGCGCCGCGGCGCCCATGTGCGCGATCGCGGCCTGAAGGTCGGCGGAAGTCATCGGCGGATTGTCGCAAACCGGCCCGCCGAGGCCGCGCCGGCGGCGCGGTCGACCGCGAAGGAATCCGCTAGACGCCGGACGATCAGCTCTCGGGCATCCGCTAGACGCCCGACGGCCAGGTCTCGGGCGGTTCGCCCGGCGGATGCGGCTCGCTTCCGTCAAGCGGCTCGACGGCGCGGGTCTGGTCGAGGTGGACGAGGGCGTCGAACTGCTGCACCGGGCGGGCCATGAAGTAGTGGCTCTGGCGCTCGGTTTCCGGCCGGTAGATCACGCCGATCGCCCGCTGCAGGCGCGGCATGGCGAGCGCCTGCGCCAGCTCGCCGCTGCCGCGCAACAGCAGGGCGAAGCGGGCGATGCCGGTGTCGTGGAACAGCGCCTCCCAGCTGCCGGCGAGGCCGGGCTGGATGCGCTTGATCTCGAGCGGGCCATCCCAGTCGCTGGCGGCGGCGACGCTGCCATGGTCGGTGGCGAAGCCGAGCAGCGCGGCGGCGTTGCCGTGGCCCTCGCGCACGAGCTGGCCCACGTTCCACTCGCCGTGCTCGCCGAGCTCGGTGGCGCGGGCGTCGCCGAGATGCGAGTTGTGCGCCCAGACGGCGATCCGCGGCGGCGCGGCCCGGCCGGTGCCGAGATGGTGACGCAGGGCCTCGAGGGTCTCGACCATGTGGCTGTCGCGCAGGTTCCAGGAGGCCACCCGGCTGCCGAACATCGTCCGGTAGTAGCGCTCGGCGTTCCTCACCAGGCGGGCGTTCTGCTCGGCGTGGAAGCGCGCGGTCTCGTCCCCGCGGGCTTCGAGCGCCGCCTGCGCGGCGCGCCGGGAGAGCATGTCCCGCAACTGCGCCACGACCGCGTCCTCGCAGCCCGGCGACATGCCGAAGCGGGTGGCGTAGCCGTAAGCCTGGGCGTCCTCGCGATAGGCCTCGAAGCAGGCGTAGCGGCGACGCGCGCGCCAGGCGGCCGGGGGATCTTCGCGATCCAGGTAGGCGAGCACCGCGTCGATCGAGGCGAACAGGCTGTAGAGATCGATGCCGTAAAAACCCACGCGCTCCGCTGGCGGCAGGGCCGCGTTGTGGCCGCGCAGCCATTCGACGAACTCGAGCACCGCGGTGTTGCGCCACATCCAGGTCGGAAAGCGGCGAAAGCCGGCCAGCGCCGCGTTGCCGTCGGCATCGCCGGGCAGGCCGCGGACGTAGCGGTCGACCCGCAGCGCGTCGGGCCAGTCCGCCTCCACCGCGACGGCGACGGTGCCGTGCTCGACGATCAGCCGCTTCGTGATCGCCGCCCGCTCGCGATAGAACTCGTCGCTGCCGTGCGACGCCTCGCCGAGCAGCGCGAACTCGGCGCCCCCGAGCAGGCGCATCAGCTCGGCGTCGTCCGCGACCGCGGCGGGTAACGAGCGCGCATGCCGGGTCACGGCGTCGCGCGTTTCGCGCTGCCGCGATCGCACCTCGGTCAGTATCACCTTTGCCTCGCAACGAAAGCTGTCCTGCGCCGGCAATCGGCGTACCGAGCCGAGGCAGTGCAGACCGAGAATGGGAGCACCGGACCCGGTGTCCTTTCGCGGAGCTCGCGATGCGCATTTCCCTGATCGGAGCGGGGCTGCTCGCTCTCGCCGCGGCAGCCTCGGCGGCCCCCGAGTTCGACCTGCAGGGCCATCGCGGCACGCGCGGCAACGCGCCCGAGAACACGATCACGGCGTTCGAGAAGGCGTTGGCGATCGGCGTCACCACGCTCGAAATGGACGCGGCGATCACCGCCGACGGCGTGGTGGTGGTCTCGCACGACCCGGCGCTCAATCCGGCGCTCACCCGCGATGCCGGCGGCCAGTGGCTGAAGGGGCGCGGGCCGCTGATCCGCAGTCTCAGCCATGCGCAGCTGCAAGCCTACGACGTCGGCCGGATCGATCCGGCCAGCGACTATGCGAAGCAGTTCCCGACCCAGCAGGCAAAGGACGGCGAGCGGCTGCCGACCCTGGCGGCGGTGTTCGCCCGGGTCAAGGCGCTCGGCGCCGACAACGTGCGCTTCGACATCGAGACCAAGATCTCGCCGGTCGCGCCGGACGAGACGCTCGCGCCCGAGCCATTCGTCCGTGCCCTGCTGGCGGTGATCCGCGAGGCCGGGATGACGAAGCGAGTGATGATCCAAAGCTTCGACTGGCGCACCCTGAAGCTCGTCCAGCAACTCGAGCCCGGCATGCAGACGATGTACCTGACAGTCCGCAGCCGAAGCTCCGACAACCTGGCTGACGGCACCTGGACCGACGGGATGCGGCTGCGCGACCACGCCAGCCCGGGCCACATGGTGAAGGCCGCGGGCGGCACGATCTGGGCGCCCAACCAGGCCAGCCTGACCCATGACGATCTGAAGAGCGCGCAGCAGCTCGGCCTGAAGGTGATCCCGTGGACGGTCAACGATCCGGCCGTGGCCGACCGGCTGATCGAGTGGGGCGTCGACGGGATCATCAGCGACTACCCGGACCGGATCCGCGAGGTCATGGCGAAGCGCGGTCTGCCGTTGCCGCCGCCGGTGCCTCCGCGCTGACGGTTTGCGAGCGGATTCACTGCGGCCTGCTCTTTGGGTTGGCGCCGGCCACGGGCATGGGACGGCCCCCGCAGCGAAGTAAAGGAGGAGAAGGCCGCCGCAGGCGGCCTTCGGGGGACATGAGCGGAGGGGGCCGCCCCATACCCGTGGCCGGCGACAACCCGAAGAGCCGGCCGCAGTGAACCCG
>DATCGH010000572.1:0-2851 GCA_036509055.1 Caldimonas sp. | reverse complement strand
CGCCGCGAGACGCTGGAGAAGATCCAGTCCGCCGCCGGCGAGCTGGAGCTGCGCATCGACGAGATCGAGACCCAGGACCAGCGGCTGGTCGAGCTCCAGACCCGGACCAGCGACCTGGCAACCAGCCTGCGCGACTACGCGCTGGGTGCGCCGTTCGCCACCGACCCGTCGCTGACCAAGCTCGACCTTCCCCTCTTCGACGACGCCGTTCCGTTGGGCGACGAAGAGGCGATGCAGCGCCAGGCTTGAGCGGCCGCGGGGGCCTTTCGGCCGGGTTCGCCCGCCGCATCGTCGACTGGCAGCGCGACCACGGTCGCCACGGCCTGCCCTGGCAGGGCAAGGACCCGTACCGCGTGTGGCTCTCGGAGGTGATGCTGCAGCAGACGCAGGTCGCGACCGTGCTGGCCTACTTCGAGCGCTTCGTCGCCCGCTTTCCCGACGTGCGCGCCCTGGCCGCCGCCAGCCTCGACGACGTCCTCGCCCTCTGGAGCGGGCTCGGCTACTACGGCCGGGCACGCAACCTCCATCGTGCCGCGCAGGTGATCGTCGCCGAGCACGGCGGCGAGTTCCCGCGCAGCAGCGAAGCGCTCGCCGCGTTGCCCGGGATCGGCCGCTCGACCGCCGCGGCGATCGCCGCGTTCTCCTTCGGCGAGCGGGTGGCGATCCTCGACGGCAACGTCAAGCGGGTGCTGACGCGGGTGCTGGCCTTCGCCGGCGACCTGGCGGAGGCCGGCGCCGAGCGCGAGCTCTGGGGCGCGGCGACCGGCCTCTTGCCGGCCCGCGGCATCGGGGCCTACACCCAGGGCCTGATGGACCTCGGGGCGACGATCTGCATCGCCCGCGCGCCGCGCTGCCTGCTCTGTCCGGTGCACGGTCTCTGCGCCGCGGCGAAGGCGGGAACGCAGGAGCGCTATCCGGTCAAGTCGCGCCGCGGCGTGCGCAGCCGGCGCGACAACGCCTGGCTCGAGCTGCGCTGGCGCGACAAGGTCTGGCTGCTGCAGCGGCCGGCGCGCGGCGTCTGGGCCGGACTGTGGAGCCTGCCCGAATTCGATTCGCTCGTCGCGCTGCAGGCAGCGACGGCGGGCTGGCCGGGGCGCGGCGAGGCCATGCCGGCGTTCGTTCACGTGCTGACCCACTTCGACTGGCACCTGCAGCCGCTGCGCTGGACCCTGCCGGCGGCGACCTCGGCGCGCGAGGTGGCGCGACTGACCGCGGCCTGGCCCGAGGGCCGCTGGTTCGCGATCGACGAGGCCCTGGCGCTCGGCCTGCCGGCGCCCTTGCGCAAGCGGCTCGCGACCGGCTGAGGCCGGCGCTCGACCCCCGGCCGCTCAGTGCGGCGTGTGCCGGACGCGCATCAGCGAGTCAACGATGTCGAGCCGGGAGAGCGGGTCGAGGCTCAGCAGGCGGTGCTTGGCGTCGATCGGCAGCGGCAGGATCTCGCACCAGCGGTTCGCCACCCACCCGGCATCGTCGAAGCGGTGCGGCTGGAGGAACGGCTCGGCACCCTGCGCCGAGAGCGTCGCCACCGCATCGACCAGGCTCTTGACGACATTGGCATGCGTCGCCGAAGGCGCAACCGCCGGGTCGTCGGCCACCGGGGCGGCATCGCCGACCCAGAGGCCGTCGGGCTCCTGCCGGACCGCCCCCAGCCTGAAGCGCTGCCCGCCGCGGCAGCGCACCAGCAGGATGTTGGTCTCCGGGCTGTCGACCTCGATCAGCCCGGCCAGCGTGCCGACGTCGAACAGGCTCACCGAGGCGCCGGCAGCGCTGCGTGCGGTTTCGCCGCCGGAGCGGAGGGCGACCACGCCGAACGGCGCCTGCTCGCGCATGCAGCGCGCCATCAGGTCGAGGTAGCGGGTCTCGAAGATTTTCAGCTCGAGCAGGCCGTCGGGGAACAGCACCGTCTGCAGCGGAAACAGCGGCAGCGCCGTGTCGGGCAGGAAGCTGCGGCTCACGTCGAATCGGGCTCGCGGAGCTCGCGATGGCGGATCAGCGCTCCGGCCTCCTCGGCGAAGCGCTCGGCCAGGCGCTCGGCGAACCAGACCGAGCGGTGCTGGCCGCCGGTGCAGCCGATCGCCACCGTGAGGTAGGCGCGCTGGTCGGCCTTGAATGCCGGAAGCCAGCGGCGCAGGAAGACGACGATGCGCTCCAGCATCTCGACCGCGTCGGGCTGGGCCGCCAGGTACTCGGCCACCGGCGCGTCGCGGCCGGTCAGCGGCCTGAGCTCCGCCACGTAGTGCGGGTTCGGCAGGACGCGGACATCGAACACGTAGTCGGCATCGAGCGGCACGCCCTGGCGATAGGCGAAGCTCTCGAACACCAGCGTCAGCCGGCTGTCGGGGGCGCGCACCAGCTCGCGCATCCAGCTGCGCAGCTGGGTCGGGCGCAACTGGCTGGTGTCGAGCACGGTCGAGACTTCGCGCAGCCCGGCGAGGAGCTCGCGCTCCAGATCGATCGCCTCGACCAGCGCGCCGCGATCGGCCAGCGGATGGGCTCGGCGCGTCTCCGAGAAGCGCCGCACCAGCGCCGCGGTGGTGGCGTCGAGAAAGATCGGATGGACGGCGACGCCTTCGTCCTTGAGCTGCGCCAGCAGCGGCAGCAGATGCGGCAGCGAGGCGGCGCTGCGCACGTCGACAGCGATCGCCACGCGCCGGTCCTTCTGCTGCTTCTCGAGGCGGAGGAAATCGCGCAGCAGCTCGGGCGGAAGGTTGTCGACGCAATAGAAGCCCGCGTCCTCCAGCGCATGCAGAGCCACCGACTTCCCCGACCCCGAGATCCCGGTGACAAGAACGATCTCGCGCCCGTGACCCTCGGGCTCGCTCATCGGGATCCCTTTCGCGGCGCGGCGCTG
>DATCGH010000571.1:0-7412 GCA_036509055.1 Caldimonas sp. | reverse complement strand
TGGTCGACCTGCCGGCCGGGCGGCTCAACCACCACTGGACCAAGAGCCTGATCGCCAGCCCCGACGGCAGCAAGCTCTACGCCACGGTCGGCTCGAACAGCAACGTCGCCGAGAACGGCATGGCCGTCGAAGAGGGCCGGGCCGCGATCTGGGAGATCGACCGCGCCACCGGCCGGCATCGCGTCTTCGCTTCCGGCATCCGCAATCCGAACGGCATGGCCTGGACCGTGGGCCCCGGCGGCGCGCCGGTGCTCTGGACCGTGGCCAACGAGCGCGACGAGATCGGCAGCGACCTGGTGCCCGACTACCTTACCTCGGTGCGCGACGGCGGCTTCTACGGCTGGCCCTACAGCTACTACGGCCAGAACGTGGACACCCGGGCGGAGCCGCCGAATCCGGAGCTGGTGGCGAAGGCGATCGTGCCGGACTACGCCCTCGGCCCGCACACCGCCTCGCTCGGCCTGACCTCGGCCGAGGGCGCACGCTTGCCGGCGCCGTTCGCCAGCGGCGTGTTCGTCGGCCAGCACGGCTCGTGGAACCGGCGCCCGCACAGCGGCTACAAGGTGATCTTCATTCCCTTCGTCGACGGCCGGCCGCAGGGCGAGCCGATCGACGTGCTCACCGGCTTCCTCACCGAGGACGGCAAGGCGAACGGCCGGCCGGTCGGCGTGGCGATCGACAAGACGGGTGCGCTGCTCGTTGCCGACGACGTCGGCAACGTGATCTGGCGGGTGACCGCGGGCGGCCCGAACCTGGCGCAGCGCTAGCTCGACCGATTTCGCGTCGGATGCCGGCGGGTCGCCGGCCGTCACCTACTTGCGGATGTTGTCGAGCGTGGGCGGCGCCTTGAAGCCGAGCTCTTCCGCCCGGGCCTCGTAGGGCGCGGCGAGCGCCGGCAGGGAGGCCTTGCGGTAGTGGAGGGCGAGCTCGTAGCTCGCCTCCGCGTGGCCCAGGGCGGCCGCGTACTGCAGCCAGCCGACATAGCGGTCGAGATGGGCGGCGATGCCGCCTTCGCCGTCGCGGTACAGGTGCGCGACCCGGGCCGCGGCTTCCTTGTCGGCGAGCGCGGCCTTGCGCACGTCGTCGTAGAGCGTCGGCGAAGCGCCCCGGGCGACGAAGTCGCCGCGGTAGAGGCGGATGTCGCTGCGCTCGAGCAGGCGCCGGGTGTTGCGCGCCCGCTCGAGCTCCGCTCGGGCGGTGGCGGCGTACGGACCCGCCGGATAGCTGGCGACATAGCGCTCGCCGACGGTCACGATGTCGGCCGGCCAGCGCGCGTCGAGCAGCTCCTGGGCCATGGCCGGCTCGGGCGGCGGCGGATAGGGTGCGGCGACGGCGGCCGTCCCGAGGGCGGCGGCAAGGGTCAGGAACGCAAGCAGGTTTCGGCGGAACCCTCGGACAGGCCTCATTGGCGCGCCTTGGCCTGGGCGGTGAATTCCTTCAATGCGGTCAGGGTCTTCTCGACATGCCGGCTCGGATTCAGGCTCTGGTAGTTGTAGACCACCTTGCCGTTGGGAGCGATCACGTACGAGATGCGGTTGGCGTAGTCGGGTCGCAGGGCCATCACGGCGTCGTAGGACTTCATGATGCTCTGGGTGTTGTCGGAGGCGACCGGGAACTTGCCCTGGCACGCCTGCACCGAGAACTTGCCGAGGGTGTCGATGTCGTCGCTGGAAACGCCGATCACGGTCGCGCCGAGCGCTTCGAACCTGCCGATGGCCTCGGCGAACTCGTGCGCCTCGAGGGAGCAGCCGACCGAGAACGCGGCCGGGAAGAAGTAGAGCACGACCGGACCCTTGGCCAGCGAATCGGCCAAAGTAAAGCGGTAGACCTTGCCGCCGAGCGCGGCCTGGGCTGTAAAGTTCGGCGCTGCATCTCCGACATCCAATGCCGCGTAAGAGGGTGTCGTCGCAGAGATCAGCAACATCAGGAACGCAATGACTCTCTTCAAGGCTGGCTCCGTTCTGGCGCGTTCTTCATCTTACTTCGTCGTCACAGCGCTCGTCGCCTCATCCTTTCTGCTGGGCGGCTGCGGCACGCTCCCCCCCAACACCGGCAAGGCCGACACGGTCGCGCTGCCGCTCAACCCCGAGAGCCCCCTGGTCAAGATCGCCAAGGCGTCGTCGCCGGGCGAGGACCAGACCGGCGTCCGCCTGCTGCCGCTCGGGGCCTTCTCGCTCGACACCCGGCTGCAGCTGGCGCAGCGGGCGACGACCTCGCTCGACGTCCAGTACTACCAGTTCGACAACGACCCCACCGGGCGGCTGCTGATGACGGCGTTGCGCGACGCCTCGATCCGCGGCGTGCGGGTGCGCCTCCTCGTCGACGATCTCTACACCACCCACACCGATAAGCTGCTGCGCGGCCTGGCCGCGTTCCCGAACGTCGAGGTCCACCTCTTCAATCCGTTCTGCTGTGCCCGCGGCAGCGGCGTGGCCGGGCGCTACTCTGCGTCCCTGTTCGCCTTCGGCCGGCTCAATCACCGGATGCACAACAAGCTCTTCATCGCCGACGGGGTGATGGCCGTGATCGGCGGGCGCAACATCGCCGACGAGTACTTCCTTCGCTCGGAGACGGCGAACTTCGTCGACATGGACGCGTTCGTGATGGGTGCGGCGGTCAAGGAGCTCTCGGCGATCTTCGACCGTTACTGGAACAGCGAGGTCGTCTTCCCGATCGAGCTGATCGGCGAGCCGCTCGGCGACCTCGAGTCGCGCCGCAAGTCGCTCGACGAGGTGATCGAGAACCAGCCGCCGGCGGCGCCGATGGACTCGACGACCACCGACGTGCTCGGCTACGGGCCGCTGAGCGAGGACTTCGACCTCGGCCAGGTGGGCCTGCAGTGGGGCATTGCCCGCGCCTTCGCCGACCCGCCGGAGAAGCTGCTCTCCAAGACGCCCGAGGTCGCCTTCGAGACCAGCGTCACCAACGGCGTGATGATGCAGGTGTGGCAGGCCAAGAGCGAGCTGGTCATCACCTCGCCCTACATGATCCCGGGCCACGAGGGCGTGACCTCGTTCGAGAACCTGCAGAAGCAAAAGGTCAAGGTGACGGTCGTGACCAACTCGCTGGCCGCGACCGACGAGCCGCTGGTGCACAACGGCTATTCCAAGTACCGCGAGTCGATGCTCAGGGCCGGGGTCGACCTCTACGAGCTGAGCCCCACCCTGACCCAGAACACCAAGCGGCTCGGCATGTTCGGCAAGTCGCTCGGCCGCCTCCATGCCAAGACCGCGGTGATCGACCGGCGCCTGGTGTTCGTCGGCTCGATGAATCTCGACCCGCGCTCGGCCAGCGCCAACACCGAGCTCGGCATGTTCATCGACAGCCCGGCGCTCGCCAAGGAGCTGCTGCGCGTCGTCAACATCAGTCGGCTCGAGGGCGCCTACCGGGTGCGGCTCGATCCGAAGACCCAGCAGCTGCAATGGCTGACGATGGACGGCGACAACGAGGTCGTGCTCGTGGTCGAGCCGGAGTCGAGCTTCTGGCTGCGGGTGCACAACTCGCTCATGGGCTGGTTCGTCCCCGAGCAGCTGCTCTGACGAGAGAAAACCCGCAGGGGCGGCGCGGCACAATCCGCGCGTGCCTCGCAACGCCGTCTCGCTCGCCGCCGCGCTCGCGGCCCTTTGCCAGCTGCCCCTGGCGCTGGCGGTCCAGGTGTGCGAGCTCGACGGCCAGCACGTGAACCCGAGCAACGGCGCCACCACCGCGGGCAAGACCGGGCTGATGCGCTGCCGCGAGGGTGAAGGCGGCCCGGTGGTGCGCGAGCAGGAGCTGCAGCAGGGCAAGTTCATGGGGCTGGTCCGCTACTACAAAGACGGCGCGCTCGAGCGCGAGTTCCGGGTCAACGAGCGCGGCAACCGCGACGGCCTGCTGCGCGAGTGGGCCCGGCCCGAGGGCGGCGGCAAGAGCGTGCTGGTGCGCGAGGAGACGCTGCGCGACGGCCGCAACTTCGGCATCGCCCGCAGCTGGTACCCCACCGGCCAGCTGCGCCGGGTGGCGACCTACGGCGACGGAGAGCGCGAGCAGGCCAGCGCCGAGTTCACGCCGCAAGGCCAGCTCGCCGACCTGCGCTGCGGCGACAAGCCGGCCCTCGGCAGCGACTTCGACGACCGCGCCGCCTGCGGCTTCGCCGGCGGCGCCTCGAACGTGACGCTCTACGGCGGCAAGGGCGTGGCGAAGGCGCGGGTCTCGTACGAGCGCGGCGAGCGGAAGAAGAGCGAGACGCTCTGGGAAAGTGGCGCGGTGCGCGAGCTGAGCGAGATCGGCGCCAGCGGCGGCGTCGAGCGCCTGTTCGCCGCCGACGGCACCAAGCGCCGCGAGCAGCAGTGGACGACGATCGGCGGCGAGCCGCCGCGCCGGGTGACCGTCCTCGACCAGGAATTCCACGAAAGCGGCAAGCTGCTGCGCGAGCGCCGCTGGCGGGCAACGGAGGGGGGTGGCGAGCTGGTCTCCGATGCGAGCTGGTACCTGAACGGCCAGCCGAAGACGCGCAGCGACTACAGCAGCGCCGACGGCCGGACCCTGCGGCGCGAGACCGGCTTCCACGACAACGGCCGCAAGTCGTTCGAGGGCGCGTGGCAGACCGCCGCAAGCGGTGGCCGGCGCATGGCAGGCGGCCGAGGCATGGCAAGCGGCCGGGGCGAGCAGCCCACCGGCACCCATCAAAGCTTCGACGCCGAAGGGCGGCTGCGCAGCGAGCGGATCTACGACGAGCGCGGCCGGATCAAGCGCGAGCGCGAGCTCGACGAGCGCGGCAACCCCGTCCGCGACGACGAGGTGTTCGAGGACGGATCGAGAAAGGCGGTAGGGCGATGAGCGACTTGGGGCAAGAGAAGCGGGAGTTCGACTACGTCATCGTCGGCGGCGGCTCGGCGGGCTGCGTGCTCGCCTCGCGGCTGAGCGAAGACCCCGAGGTCACGGTCTGCCTGCTCGAGGCCGGCCCGGCCGACAAGAGCGTGCTGATCCACTGCCCGGCCGGGCTGGCGGTGCTGGCGAAGAACGGCGCCGCGAACTGGGCCTTCCAGACGGTGCCGCAGTCCGGGTTGAACGGCCGCCGCGGCTACCAGCCGCGCGGCAAGGTGCTCGGCGGCTCGAGCTCGGTCAACGCCATGATCTACCTGCGCGGCCAGCCGCGCGACTACGACGACTGGGCGGCCGAGGGCAACGCCGGCTGGTCCTGGGCCGAGGTGCTGCCCTACTTCAAGCGCGCAGAGCACAACGAGCGCGGCGCCGACGCCTGGCACGGCACCGGCGGTCCGCTCAACGTCAAGGACCTGACCACGCCGAACCGCTTCGGCGGCGTCTTCGTCGAGGCCGGTCGGCAGGCGGGCTATTCGCACAACCCCGACTTCAACGGCGCCAGCCAGGAAGGCGTGGGCGTCTATCAGGTGACGCACAAGAGCGGCGAGCGCCACAGCGTCGCCAAGGGCTACCTGACGCCGAACCTCGGCCGCCCCAACCTCACCGTCGTCACCTCGGCGCACACCCATCGCGTCGTCTTCGACGGCCGGCGCGCGAGCGGCGTCGAGGTCCGCGTCGGCAACGAGACGAAGGTCTTCCTGGCGCGGCGCGAGGTGCTGCTCTCGGCCGGCGCGCTGCAATCGCCGCAGCTCCTGATGCTCTCCGGCATCGGCCCGGCCGAGCAACTGCGTGGCCTCGGCATCGAGGTGTGCCACGACCTGCCGGGCGTCGGCGCGAACCTGCACGATCACGTCGACGTCGTCCAGGTGCTCGACGCGCCGCACCTCAAGGACCTGTTCGGCCTCTCGTTCGCCGGGATGGTCAGCACGATCAAGGGCATCTTCGAGTGGCGTCGGCATCGCCGCGGCATGCTGACCACCAACTTCGCCGAGGCCGGCGGCTTCATCAGGAGCCGTCCCGAGGAGGAGCGGCCCGACCTGCAGCTGCATTTCGTCATCGGCAAGCTCGTCGACCACGGCAGGAAGACCGTGCTCGGCCACGGCTACTCGTGCCACGTCTGCCTGCTGCGGCCGAAGAGCCGCGGCAGCCTGCGGCTGGCGAGCGCCGATCCGCGCGCGGCGCCGCTGATCGACCCCGCGTTCCTCGCCGACCCCGACGACCTGCAGCGGCTGGTGCGCGGCTTCAAGGCGATGCGCCGCATCCTCGAGCAGCCGGCGCTCGCAGGGCATGGCGCGCGCGAGCTGGCGAAGTCGGCCGGGGCGCGCAGCGACGCCGAGATCGAGAGCTTCATCCGCGACCATGCCGACACCATCTACCACCCGGTCGGCACCTGCCGCATGGGCAACGGGCCGATGGACGTGGTCGACGCCGAGCTGCGGGTGCGCGGCGTCCAGGGCCTGCGCGTGGTCGATGCGTCGATCATGCCCGCGATCGTCAGCGGCAACACCAACGCGCCGACGGTCATGATCGCCGAGAAGGCCGCCGACATGATCAAGGCCGCCGCGAAGGCGCCGGCCGCCTCTTCCACCCTCTCGCAGGAAAGCGCAGTCACCGCATGAAGACACGAGCCGCCGTCGCCTGGGAAGCCGGCAAGCCGCTGACGATCGAGACCGTCGACCTCGAAGGCCCGAAGGCCGGCGAGGTGCTGGTCGAGGTCAAGGCCACCGGCATCTGCCACACCGACTGGTTCACGCTCTCGGGCGACGATCCCGAGGGCCTGTTCCCGGCGATCCTCGGCCACGAGGGCGCGGGCATCGTCCGCGAGGTCGGCGCCGGGGTGAGCACGCTCGCCGTCGGCGACCACGTCATCCCGCTCTACACGCCCGAGTGCCGGCAGTGCAAGTTCTGCCTGTCGAGGAAGACCAACCTCTGCCAGAAGATCCGCGCGACCCAGGGCAAAGGCCTCATGCCCGACGGCACCAGCCGGTTCTCGATCGGCGGCAAGCCGGTGCTGCACTACATGGGCACCTCGACCTTCGCCAACCACATCGTCGTGCCGGAGATCGCGCTCGCCAAGATCCGCCCCGACGCGCCGTTCGACGTGGTCTGCTACATCGGCTGCGGCGTCACCACCGGCGTCGGCGCGGTGCTATTCACCGCCAAGGTCGAGGCCGGCGCCAACGTCGTCGTCTTCGGCCTCGGCGGCATCGGCCTCAACGTCATCCAGGGCGCGAAGCTGGTCGGCGCCGACAAGATCATCGGCATCGACCTCAATCCGGGCCGCGAGGCGATGGCGCGCAAGTTCGGCATGACCCACTTCATCAACCCGAAGGACGTGGCGAACGTGGTCGACGCCATCGTCCAGCTCACCGACGGCGGCGCCGACTACAGCTTCGAGTGCATCGGCAACACGACGACGATGCGCCAGGCGCTGGAGTGCTGCCACAAGGGCTGGGGCCAGTCGATCATCATCGGCGTGGCGCCCGCGGGCGCGGAGATCGCCACCCGGCCGTTCCAGCTCGTCACCGGCCGGCAGTGGAAGGGCTCGGCCT
>DATCGH010000570.1:0-3877 GCA_036509055.1 Caldimonas sp. | reverse complement strand
CGCCGGCTCGAGCGCCAGGACCCGCTCGATGACCGGCGCGGCCGGCCGCGGCGGCGGCACGATGATGACCGTCGGCGGCACCAGCGACACCGCGGGCGGCGGAGCGGGCGGCGGCGGCGGGGCCTTCGGCGGCGGCGGGGGTGGTGCGGGCGGCGGCGGCGGCGGCGGACGCGGCGCCGCTGGCGCGGGCGCCGGTGCGGGCGCAGGGGCTGCCGCCACCGGCGGCGCGACCGGCGCAGGCGCCGCCACCGGTGGGGCCGGCGGCTCGGCCGGCGCGGTGACCCGCTCGACCGGCGCGTCCTGCGGCGGCGCGATGTCCTCGGGTCGACGGCGTGACTTGCCGACCCACCAGCCGAGCCCCAGGCCGACCAGCACCAGGACGGCGGCAATGATCCATGCAGTGGTTGTCGTCATGAGGCGTAGCGAATCCGGTAGATGGCACCGGCCAGGTCGTCGCTGACCAGCAGCGAGCCGTCCGGCAGGACGAGCACGTCGGCGGGGCGGCCCCAGGCCGACTCTCCCTGCAGCCAGCCGTCGACGAAGGTTTCCGGCTTGCCGGCTCGGCCTTGCGGGTCGACGGTCACCCGCACGACCTGGTAGCCGACCTTGCTGCTGCGATTCCACGAGCCGTGCTCGGCGATGAACACGTTGCCGCGGAAGGCTTCGGGAAACTGGGTGCCGGTGTAGAAGCGCATGCCGATGGCGGCGACGTGCGCGCCGAGCATCGCCGCCGGCGCGACGAACTCGCTGCACGATCGCTTGGCGCCATATTCCGGGTCGGCGGTGTTGCCTTGATGACAGTACGGGAAGCCGAAGTGCTGGCCGGTCTGCGTCACCCGGTTGAGCTCGTCGGCCGGCAGGTCGTCGCCGAGCATGTCGCGGCCGTTCTCGGTGAACCAGAGGGCCTTGTCGACCGGGCTCCAGTCGAAGCCGACGCTGTTGCGCACCCCGCGGGCCACGGTCTCGAGGCCGCTGCCGTCGGCCTTCATCCGCTGGATGACGGCGTGGCGCTCGCTCGGCTCGCAGACGTTGCAGGGCGCCCCCACCGGAACGTAGAGCGCGCCGTCGGGGCCGAAGGCGATGAACTTCCAGCCGTGGTGCCGATCGGCCGGCAGCCGGTCGGTGACGACCACCGGCGCCGGGGGCTGCGCCAGCCGGTCGTCGATGGCGTCGAAGCGCAGGATCTTCGAGACCGCGGCGACGTAGAGATTGCCGTCGCGCCAGGCCACGCCCGAGGGCATCTCCAGGCCGCTGGCGATGGTGCGCACCGGGCCGGCCCGGCCGCCCTCGATCTGGAACGCGTAGACCTTGCCGGCGCTGCGGCTGCCGACGTAGACCACGCTCTTGCCGTCGGCGCTGTGGCCGAGCGCCATCTGGCGCGCGTTCGGCACCGCGTCGGTCACGAGTTCGATGCGAAAGCCCGCGGGAAGGCGGAGCTTCTCGACCGGCAGGGCGGCGAGCGCCGGGACCGGGGCGCCGGCGATCAGCGCGAGCCAGAGCAGCGCCGCGGCGGCGCTGCCGGCTCGTCGCGCAGGTCGGTGGCCGGGTCTGGCCGGGTTCGGACGACGGGGCATCGAAGTGAACCGACGGATCGAAACCCGCGAGGGTATCAGCGTCGGCGCGACAGTGCCTCGATGTCCCCCGCCGCCAGTCCGACCTTGCCGCCGGCGGCGAGGATCTCGGCCCAGGTGACGCTGTCGACCGGCACGCCGTCGGCGAGCCGCGCCGCCTTCGTCGCCCGCTCCGGCTCGCCCGGCGTCAGCACGCGCTCGACGCCGGGAGCGGGCGGCGAGGCGGTGCTCCAGGCGACGAAGGACTCCATCTCCTGCGCCAGGTTGGCGGCGGTGCCGAGCCGGCCGGCGTCGACGATGATCGAGAACATGCTGTTGAGCACCCGGCGGCGACCGTCGGTCACCGGGCCGGCGGTGGCGCCGCCGGCGAGCGCGCCGCCGAGCATCTCGCAGATCAGCGCCAGGCCGGAGCCCTTGTGCTCGCCGAAGGGCAGGAGCGCGCCGATCGGCTCGATCACGGTAAAGCGCGGGTTCGTGGTCGGCTCGCCGCGGTCGTCGATGATCGTGCCCGGCTCGAGCTCGACGCCCTTGTTGAAGGCGACCCGGGTCTTGCCCTGGGCGATCTTGCTGGTGGCGAAGTCGAGGACGATCGGCTCCTTGCCCGGGCGCGGAATGCCGACGCAGAACGGATTGGTGCCGATGCGCGCATCGCGGCCGCCGAACGGCGCGACGATCGGCCGCGACAGGACGTTGACGAAATGGATCGACACCAGCCCGGCGGCGATGCACTGCTCGGCCCAGTGGCCGATCCGGCCGAGGTGGTGCGAATGCGCCAGGCCGACGACGCAGACGCCGTGCGCCTTCGCCCGCTCGATGCCGAGCGCCATCGCCTCGGCGCCGATCACCTGGCCGTAGCCTTGGCAGCCGTCGAGCGTCAGCAGCGGGCCGCTGTCGGCACGAATCTTTACGTGGGCATCGGGCAGCAGGCCGCCTTCGAGCACGGCGTCGATGTAGCGCGGCGTCATGCCGACGCCGTGCGAATCGTGGCCACGCAGGTTGGCCTCGACCAGGTTCGCGGCGACCTGCGCCGCTTCGAGCTCGGACGAGCCGGCGGCGCGGACGACCGCGGTGACGGCGGCCGTCAGGGCGTCGGCGCGAAAGACAAGGGTATCGGTCATGGGAGGGGCTCGGACGAAAGGTAACGATCGCGCCGAGTCTGGCAGGGAATTTACGAAGGTGGCACAGTAGCGGCGGCGGGTGCTCTTCGCCTCGTCGCAAACCCCATGCGCCCATCGCTTCGCATCGAGCCTCTCGCCGCCTTGCTCACCGGCCTGATCGTCGCGTCGGCGCTGCCGGCGGCTGCAGCCGAGCCGAAGGGGCAGGGACAGATCTATCAGCAGCGCGCCGCCGACGGCCGCATCGTCCTCACCGATCGCCCCTCGTCGACCGCGGTCACCGAGCGCACCTGGCAGGTCGATCGCGAAGACAAGGAGGCGGCACAGCAGCGCGCCCAGGACCTGCGCAAAGAGGCCGATGCGGTGAGCGAACGGGTCCAGCGGCGCATCGAGGCGCAGGAGCGGATGGCCGCGGCCGATCAGGAGCGTGCAAGTCAGGCGCGGCAGCGCGACCAGCAGATGGCACGCTACGACGACGGCCTCTACTACCCGGCCTATGCCGGCGGCCTCTATTCGAACGGGCGCTTCTGGTACGAGAAACCGCCGCCGTTCTTCGAGGTCGGCACCCACAGGAACCAGCTCGGCAACCAGCCGAAGCGGCCGATGCATCACTCATCGCGCGGCCCCGGGCGGGCTATCGCACCAGTAATGCCCTGAAGTCGTTGACGTTGGTGAAGGTCGGCCCGGGGACGACCAGGTCGCCGAGCGCCGCGAAAAAGCCGTAGGCGTCGTTGCGGTCGAGCATGCCGCGCGGCGACAGGCCGAGGGCCGCGGCGCGCGCCAGCGTGCTCGGCGAGACGAAGGCGCCGGCGTTCTCCTCGCTGCCGTCGATGCCGTCGGTGTCGGCGGCCAGCACATGGACGTTCGGCTCGCCTTGCAGGGCGATGGCGCAGCCGAGGAGGAACTCCGTGCCGCGGCCGCCGCGCCCCGAGGCGCCCGGGCGGACGGTGACCGTGGTCTCGCCGCCCGAGAGCACCACGCAGGGCCGGCCGAACGGCTGTCCGCGGCGGGCGATCTGCCGCGCCAGGGCCGCATGGACCTTGCCCACCTCGCGCGATTCGCCCTCGATCTCGTCGCCGAGGATGTGCGCCTCGATGCCGGCGGCCCGGGCCGCCGCGGCGGCGGCCTCGAGCGAGCGTTGCGGCGTGGCGATGATGTGCACCTCGTTGCCGGCGAAGGCGGCGTCGCCCG
>DATCGH010000569.1:0-3200 GCA_036509055.1 Caldimonas sp. | reverse complement strand
CAGATCGCGACTCCCCGCTTTGCCTGGGAGCCCGGCGTCCTCTGGCGCGAGGGTCGCGACTACGCGGTCACGGTGCAGGGCGACATCGTCGAAGGGCTGCAGGGCGCGACGGTGACGGCGCAGCTCGATCCGCAGTTCGCGCCGCTGCGCGCGAAGATGCTGCCGGGCTACCGGATCGAGGTCGCCGGCGCCGTGGAGGAGAGCAGCAAGGGCCAGGGATCGATCGCCGTCGGCGCGCCGCTGATGCTCTTCATCATGTTCACCCTGCTGATGCTGCAGCTGCACAGCTTCAGCCGCTCGGTGCTGGTGTTCCTGACCGCGCCGCTCGGCATCGCCGGCGTCGCCGCGGCGCTGCTCCTGCTCGACCGGCCGTTCGGCTTCGTCGCCTTGCTCGGGGTGATCGCGCTGATGGGCATGATCATGCGCAACTCGGTGATCCTGATCGACCAGATCGAGCAGGACCGCGCCCGCGGCGTCGCGGCCGCCACGGCGATCGTCGAGGCGGCGGTGCGGCGCTGCCGGCCGATCGTCCTGACCGCGGCGGCGGCGGTGCTGGCGATGATCCCGCTGTCGCGCAGCGTCTTCTGGGGACCGATGGCGGTGGCGATCATGGGTGGCCTGGTCGTCGCCACGGCGCTCACCCTGTTCTCGCTGCCCGCCATGTACGCGGCCTGGTTTCGGGTGAAGGCGGAGCCGTTAAACTAGCGGGCTTTCCTGAGCCAGCCCGAATCCTCCCCTGCGCGGGTGGCGAAATTGGTAGACGCACCAGGTTTAGGTCCTGACGCCTTCACCGGCGTGTGGGTTCGAGTCCCGCCCCGCGCACCAGCAACACTTTGAAGAACCATCATGGCCGTCCAAGTTGAAACGCTCGACAAGCTCGAGCGTCGAATCACCCTGTCGCTGCCGGCAGCGACGATCGCTTCCGAGGTCGAGTCACGTCTGCGCCGCCTGTCGCGCACGGTCAAGGCCGACGGCTTCCGCCCCGGCAAGGTGCCGATGAGCGTGGTTTCGCAACGCTACGGCTACTCGGTGCACAGCGAGGTGCTGAACGACAAGGTCGGGCAGATCTTTTCCGAGGCGGTCAACGAGGCCAAGCTGCGCGTCGCCGGCCCGCCGCGGATCACCGAGAAGGAGGGCGCGCCCGAGGGCGAGGTCGCCTTCGACGCGACCTTCGAGGTCTATCCGGAGGTGAAGATCGGCGACCTGGCCACGGCCGAGGTCGAGCGGGTCACGACCGGGGTCGGCGACGCGGCGGTTGACAAGACGCTCGACATCCTGCGCAAGCAGCGCCGCACCTTCCAGCAGCGGCCCGCGGTCGAGCCGGCCGCCGTTGGCGACCGGGTGACGATCGATTTCGCCGGCACCGTCGACGGCGTGCCGTTCGAGGGCGGCAAGGCCGAGGGCTTCCAGTTCATCATCGGCGAAGGGCAGATGCTCGAGCAGTTCGACGCCGCCGTCCGCGGCATGAAGTCGGGCGATTCCAAGACCTTCCCGCTCCAGTTTCCGGCCGACTACCAGGGCAAGGAAGTCGCCGGCAAGGAAGCCGACTTCATGGTGACGCTGAAGAAGATCGAGGTGCCGCACCTGCCGGCGGTCGACGAGGCCTTCGCCAAGTCGCTGGGCATCGGCGGCGGCACGGTCGAGGCGCTGCGCGGCGACATCCGCAAGAACCTGGAGCGCGAGGTCAAGTTCCGGATCCAGGCGCGCAACAAGGCGAGCGTGATGGACGCGCTGGTCAAGGTCGCCGAGCTGGAAGTGCCGAAGGCGCTGGTTGCCGGCGAGACCGAGCGGATGGTCGAGGACATGCGCGCCGACCTGAAGAAGCGCGGCATGAAGGACGCCGACACCGCCCAGATTCCGGCCGAGATGTTCACTGCCCAGGCGGAAAAGCGCGTCCGCCTCGGCCTGGTGGTCGGCGAGCTGGTCCGCAGCCAGAACCTCCAGGCCAAGCCGGAGCAGCTCCAGGCGCACATCGAGGAGCTGTCGCAGAGCTACGAGAAGCCGGCCGAGGTGATGCGCTGGTACCTGAGCGACAGGAAGCGCATGGCCGACGTCGAGGGCGTGGTGGTCGAGAACAACGTCGCCAGCTACGTGCTCGAGCGCGCCAAGGTGACCGACAAGTCGGTCCCGTTCGACGAGCTGATGGCGAACTGACGTTTTCCCGGGGCCGGCACGGCCCCGCCGAACGGCCAGTGCGACGCTTCCGGGGCCTTCTTGCCGTCCCATAATCGATCCCGACATGGGTCACACAGGAAAGCTACGAGGATCTCCGATGAGCGCGCTTGAAACCACCGGGCTGGGCATGGTGCCCATCGTCATCGAAACGTCGGGCCGCGGCGAGCGCGCCTACGACATCTACAGCCGGCTGCTGCGCGAGCGGATCATCTTCATGGTCGGCCCGGTCACCGACCAGACCGCCAACCTGGTGGTCGCGCAGATGCTCTTCCTGGAGAGCGAGAACCCGGACAAGGACATCCACCTGTACATCAACTCGCCGGGGGGCTCGGTCAGCGCGGGCCTGTCGATCTACGACACGATGCAGTTCGTCAAGCCGGACGTCTCGACCATGTGCATGGGCATCGCCGCCAGCATGGGCTCGTTCCTGCTGATGGCCGGCGCCAAGGGCAAGCGCCTGGCGCTGCCGAACTCGCGGGTGATGATCCACCAGCCGTCGGGCGGGGCCCAGGGCCAGGCCACGGACATCGAGATCCACGCCCGGGAGATCCTCAAGACCCGCGAGCAGCTGAACAAGATCTACGCCGAGCGCACCGGCCAGCCGATCGAGAAGATCCGAACGGACATGGAGCGTGACTTTTTCATGGATGCCGAGGAGTCGAAGGCCTACGGCCTGATCGACAAGGTCCTGAGCGAGCGCAGCCCGCCCGGCAACGACAAGTAGGGCCGGCACCCCGGGCGTGGGGTACCAACAACGCCACGAACGGGGCCTTTCTCCAGACGAAGGCCCCGTTTTCTTTTCCACTATCATTCTCAAGCCGAGCAACTCTCCGCCGAACCCCGCGAAATTCATGGCCGAGAAAAAAGGTTCTTCCAGCGAAAAGGTCCTTTACTGCTCGTTCTGCGGCAAAAGCCAGCACGAGGTGAAGAAGCTCATCGCCGGGCCTTCGGTCTTCATCTGCGACGAGTGCATCGAGCTCTGCAACGACATCATCCGCGACGAGGTCCCGGTCGATGCCGCCGAC
>DATCGH010000568.1:0-2132 GCA_036509055.1 Caldimonas sp. | reverse complement strand
TCGCCGGCAGCCTCGTCGGGTTCGGCCGAGCCGGTCGACGGGGGCTGGCTCTCCGGCCTGGAGCAGGAGGCGCGACAGTTGCTCCGCGCCGGCGAGCCGATGGTCTGGGACACGCTCACCCGTCGCTTCGAAGGCCAGCTGATCCACACCGCGCTCGAGATCACGCGCGGCCGCCGCATCGAAGCGGCGCAAAAGCTCGGCATCGGCCGCAACACCATCACCCGCAAGATCCAGGAGCTGGGCCTGGAGGACTGAGCGCGGCGTCGCGGCGCGTCGGCGCCCTCGCGTTGTCCGGCGCTTCCGCTCAGTCTACGGATCGCGCCCGGAATTGCGCTGCGCCGCGATCAGATGTGGGCCGCGGCGAGCGCGCCGAGAACGACTCCCACGGCGGCCAGGCCGTAGACCCCCACCTGCAGGCGCCGGCTCCGGGTGAGCAGGGCGATCGCCGCCATGGCGATGGCGATCGACAGCGCCGTCGTCGCCTGCTGCCAGCGGTGGTGCTCGTGGATCTCGTGCTCGCTGCGCTCGTCCCACTCCTTCGACTCGAGCTCGAGCTTCTCCGCTTCCTTCTGCGCCTCGGCCTTCTCGGCCTTGTAGCGCGCCGCCTCGCTGCGGTAGTAGTCCTTGCGCGAATCGGGCACGAGCTCGACGGCGAGCTCGGAAATGTTCTGCCGGTTGGTCTTGGCCTGATAGAAGGCCCACTTGTCCGCGGCATCGGTCTTCTTGATCGCGGCCTCGTTCTTGTAGAGGCTGGCGTTGACCTGCTTCAGGCCGCCCATGTACGCGAACAGCGCGCCCACGGTGGCGATGATCGCGGTCGCCACCGCCAGCCGGCCGGCCATGCCCTGGGGCTCGGCATGCGCCTGATGCTCGACCTCGTGGTCGTGCGGACCGTGGACGTGAAACCCCTTGCCTGACATTCCTATCCTCCCGATGCGGTTCTTCGATAGCTGACGAAGCTGTAGCGCAAACCCTCCGGCGTCACCTGCGTCTCGCGTGAAGTCTGCCTGAAAACGCCCCGGTCCCACGCCGGAAAGAAGGTGTCGGCGGGAAAGGTGGCGTCGATCTCGGTCAGCTCGAGCTCGTCGGCCCGCGGCAGGGCAAGGGCATAGATCTCGGCGCCGCCGATGACGAACACCCGCTCGCTTGCCGCTGCGAGCTCGAGCGCGGCGTCCATCGATGCGGCCGACGTGGCGCCTTCGGCGCGCCAGGCCGGATCGCGGCTGATGACGATGTTCCGTCGTCCGGGCAGCGGCCGGCCGATCGCCTCCCAGGTCTTGCGCCCCATCACCACCGGCGAGCCGAGCGTCAGGCGCTTGAAGCGGCGCAGGTCCTCGGGGATCTTCACCAGCAGCTCGCCGCGATGGCCGATGCCGCCGTCCCGGGCGACGGCGGCGACGAGGCTGAGGATGGGCTTCTTCATGTTCCGGAATTGTCGCCGCGGCGCGCCGATAATCGGACCTCGATCCCGTTTGCGATGCTTCGATGACCCAAGCTTTCGACCCTGAATCCCCGGCGCTGCAGGCCTGGCGCAAGGCGGCGACGCGTTCGGCGCCGGACGGCGACCTCGACGCCGTGGCCTGGAAGACGCCCGAGGGCATCGTCGTCAAGCCGCTCTACACCGCGGCCGACCTGAAGGGCCTGCCGGCCACCGACACGCTGCCCGGCTTTGCGCCTTACGTGCGCGGCCCGCAGGCGACGATGTACGCGGTGCGTCCCTGGACGATCCGCCAGTACGCGGGCTTCTCCACCGCCGAGGCGTCGAACGATTTCTATCGCAAGGCGCTCGCCGGCGGCGCCCAGGGCATCAGCGTCGCCTTCGACCTTGCGACCCACCGCGGCTACGACAGCGACCATCCCCGGGTCACCGGCGACGTCGGCAAGGCTGGCGTGGCGATCGATTCGGTCGAGGACATGAAGATCCTGTTCGACCGGATCCCGCTCGACAAGGTCAGCGTCTCGATGACGATGAACGGCGCCGTGCTGCCGGTGCTTGGCGGCTACATCGTCGCCGCGGAAGAGCAGGGCATCGCCGAGGGCAAGCTTTCAGGAACGATCCAGAACGACATCCTGAAAGAGTTCATGGTGCGCAACACCTACATCTATCCGCCGGGCCCGAGCATGCGGATCGT
>DATCGH010000567.1:0-3189 GCA_036509055.1 Caldimonas sp. | reverse complement strand
GCCAATCCGCAGGTGGTGACGACGATCGAGCAGCGCTTCCGCCTGCACGTGCGTGCCGCCTTCACGGCCGAATTCAGCTGCGAGCGCGAGAAAGCGTCCGCGCCCTGCCTGCCGATCCGGCCGATGAGCCTGCGCTTCTCCACGCCGGTGCCGCGCTCGCTCGCGGCACAGGTCCGGCTCGCGCCGGCGAGCGGCGAGGCCCTGGCGCCGGTGTTCGACAAGGACGACAAGGCCCTCGAGGTGACCGAGATCGCCTTCCCCAAGCCGCTGGCCGAGAACGCGGCCTACAGCGTCGTCCTGCCGCGCGAGCTCAAGGACAACGCCGGCCGGCCGCTCGCCAACGCCGCCAGCTTTCCGCTCAAGGTCGCGACCGGCGCGGCGCCGCCGATCGCCAAGTTCGCCGCGGCGCCGTTCGGCGTGGTCGAGCGAAATGCCGAGGCGATGCTGCCCGTGACCCTGCGCCACGTGCAGGCCGAGCTGCGCGGCGGCGGCGGCGCGGCCGCGAGCGCGCCAGCCGCGACGAGCGCCGGCCAAGTGCGGGTCAAGCGGCTGCAGAGCGACGCCGAGATCCTGGCCTGGTATGCCAAGCTGCAGAAGTACCACGAGACCCAGCTCACGGCCGAGGAGCTCGGCTTGCCGAAGAGCCAGTGGTTCACCACCGAGGACGACGTCGATGCCAAGGGCCGGCCGATCAAGCGCAAGGTCGAGCGTCGGGTCGGCACCCGCGAGGTCTCGCTGCTCGGCAGCGACGCCAGCGCCAAGCGGCTCGATCTGCCGCAGCTCGCCGGCGGCGACCCGCGCCCGTTCGAGGTGGTCGGCCTGCCGCTCGCCGAGCCCGGCTACCACGTGGTCGAGATCGAGTCGCTCCGCCTCGGCCAGGCGCTGCTCGACAAGCGCGCGCCCATGTACGTGCGCACCGGCGTGCTGGTCACCAATCTCGGCGTGCACTTCAAGCTCGGGCGCGAGAACAGCGCCGTCTGGGTGACGACCCTCGATCGCGGCAAGCCGGTCGAAGGCGCCGACATCGCGGTCAACGATTGCACCGGCAAGCCGCTCTGGACCGGACGCAGCGACGCCAAGGGCCTGGCGGTGGTGGCCCGCGCGCTCGATGCCAGCCTCGACAACTGCCCGGCGGACAGCGGCTACTTCGTCACTGCACGCAAGGCCGATGACGCAAGTGGCAAGAGCGGCGGCGCGACCGACGTCGCCTTCGTCTTCAGCAGCTGGCAGAAGGGAATCGAGTCGTGGCGCTTCAACGTGCCCACCGGCCGCGGCGCCGAGCCCGACCTGCGCGCCGCGACGGTGTTCGACCGCACCTTGTTCCGGGCCGGCGAGACGGTGTCGATGAAGCACTTCATCCGCACCGAGACCACGACCGGCCTGGCGGTCGTGCCCGCGGCGAAACTGCCGTCCACGGTCAAGCTGGTGCACCAGGGCAGCGGTCAGGAGTTCAGCTTCCCGTTGCAGTGGAGCGGCGGCGGCCGCAGCGCCACCACCACCTGGAACATTCCGCCCGCGGCCAAGCTCGGCGTTTACGAGGTCTCGCTCGAACGGCCGGAGGCGGCCGATGCCAAGCCGCGTTCCGGTGGCGAGGGCGAAGGCGAGGCGCGGCAGCGCAGCTGGTCCAGCGGCAACTTCCGGGTCGAGGAGTTCCGCCTGCCGCTGGTGGACGCGCGCCTGTCCGGGCCGAAAGCGGTGCAGGTAGCGCCGACGAGCGTCGCCGTCGACGTGCAGATGAGCTACCTCTCCGGCGGGCCGATGGGTGGTGCACCGCTTCGTGCCTCGGCCCTGCTGAAGAGCCGCAGTCCGGGCTTCGCCGGCTACGACGAGTTCTCGTTCGAGCCGCCGCGCGATCCGAAGAAGGCCGAGCAGGAGGGCAGCGAGAACGAGGAGGGCGACGGCGCGGCGCGCGAGGGCAAGCTCGTCGCCGACAAGCTGCCGCTCACCACCGATCGCAACGGCGCCGCCGCCTTCACGCTGAAGGATTTGCCGCCGCTCGTGCGGCCGAGCCAGATCGACGCCGAGGTCAGCTTCGCCGATCCGAACGGCGAGACCCAGACCGTCGCCACCCGGATCGACCTCTGGCCGAGCGCGGTGGTGCTCGGTGTGCGCGCCGGTTCGTGGGCGAGCAACCGCGGTCGCGCCAAGTTCACCGTGCTGGCGCTCGACACCGCGGGCAAGCCGATCAAGGGCCAGAGCGTCGCCGTCAAGGGCCGCGTCAGCCAGATCATTTCCACCCGCAAACGCATGGTCGGCGGCTTCTACGCCTACGACAACCGCATTGAGGTCAAGGAGCTCGGGTCGCTGTGCTCGGGCACGACCGACGACCGTGGCCTGCTGCTCTGCGAAGCGACGCTCGACGCCGCCGGCCAGGTCGAGGTGATCGCCGAGGCGAAGGACGCGGCCAATCACCCGGCCACCGCCGCGGCCACGGTCTGGATCACCAAGCAGGGCGAGCTCTGGTTCGCGCAGGATAACGACGACCGCATCGATGTCCTGCCGGAGAAGAAGCGCTACGAGCCGGGCGAGACCGCGCGGCTGCAGGTGCGCATGCCGTTCCGCGAAGCGACGGCGCTGGTCGCGGTGGAGCGCGAGGGCGTGATCGCGACCCAGGTAGCGACCTTGCGCGGCGACGATCCGACGGTCGAGCTCAATGTCGAGCCGGGCTGGGGCCCGAACGTCTACGTCAGCGTCCTTGCCCTGCGCGGCCGGATCCGCGAGACGCCCTGGTACTCGTTCTTCACCTGGGGCTGGAAAGAGCCGCTCGAGTGGTGGCGCAGCTTTCGCGGCGACGGCAAGGACTGGCAGGCACCGACGGCGATGGTCGATCTCGCCAAGCCGGCGTTCAAGCTCGGCGTCGCCAAGCTGCAGGTCGGCCTGGCCGCGCACGAACTGCAGGTGAGCGTCACGGCAGACAAGCCGCAGTACGCGGTGCGCCAGACGGCGATGGCGAAGATCAAGGTGTCGCAAGACGGCAAGCCCGCGGCCGGCGCGCACGTCGCCTTCGCCGCGGTCGACGAGGGCCTCCTGGCGCTGCGCGGCAACGATTCCTGGAACCTGCTCGAGGCGATGATCCGCGAGCGCGCCTGGGGCGTCGAGACCAGCACCGCGCAGAGCGAGATCATCGGCCGGCGCCACTACGGCCGAAAGGCGGTCGCCGCCGGCGGCGGCGGCGGCCGCGGCTCGGCG
>DATCGH010000566.1:0-7896 GCA_036509055.1 Caldimonas sp. | reverse complement strand
TGTCGGCGGCGCGCAGCAGCTCGGTGCCATGGCGCAGCTCGTCGGCGATGGCCCGGCACGACAGCATCCGTGCCCAGCCGGCCGCGAGCTCGATCGCCAGCGGCAGTCCTTCGACCTGGCGGCAGATGTCGACGATCGCGGCGCTTTCGGCAGCCGCGGCGAAGTCCGGCTCGACCCGACGCGCCGCCTTGACGAACAGGCGCACCGCGTCGAAGGACTCGGCCCGGTCCTCGTCTTCCGGATCCGGGACCGGCAGGCCCTCGAGCGGCATCGACCACTCGCCGGCGACCGCCAGCCGCAGCCGCGAGGTGACGAGGATCTTCAGGCGGGCGCAGGCCTGCAGCAGGCGATCGAGGACGTCGGCATGCTCGGCGAGCTGCTCGAAGTTGTCGAGCACCAGCAGGAGCTGCTGCTCGCGCCAGGCGTCGACGACCCGCGTCAACGGGTCGTCGTTGCCCGAGGCGGCGACCCCGCTCTCGTGGGCGAGGCGAAGCCCGAGCTGCTCCGGCGTGTCGACGTCCTCGAGCGGCACGAAGATGGCGCCATCGGCGAAGCGCGGCGCCAGCTCCTGCAGCGTGCGCCGCGCCAGCCGCGTCTTGCCGACGCCTCCGGGACCGATCAGGCAGAGCAGGCGGCACTCGTCGCGCCCGAGCAGGTCGGCGATGCGCTGCAGCTCCACCGAGCGGCCGACGAAGCCGTCATCGGTCGGGCCGGCCGCCGGCATGGCGATGCCGCTCGCCGCCGGCCGCGCGCCGGTCAAGGCGTCGTGCAGGGCGCGCAGCTCGGCGCCCGGCGTCAGGCCGAGGTCGGTCGACAGCCGCTCGACGAATTGCCGGTACGCGGCGCGCGCCGCGCCGGCCTGTCCGTCGCGCGCCAGGGCGCTCATGTGCTGGCGCAGCGCCGCCTCGTCGAGCGGGTCGGCCTCGAGCAGCCGGGCCGAGAGCGCCACGGCCTCCGCCGGCGGAATCGCCGGGTCGGCCATCCGCGCCAGTGCCGCGGCCCGCCAGGCGGTGCGCAGGCGGTCGCGCTCGAACGCGACCCAGCGGGTCCACGACTCGTTGCCGCCGTCGTCGAAGCCGGCGAGCAGCTCGCCGCCGTAGGCCTCCAGCGCCTCGCCGCCACGCTGCTCGCGCAGCGCCGACTCGAACGCGGCGACGTCGGTGGCGAGCTCGAGGCGCAGGGCCGCGCCTTGCGGTTCGATCGCCGGGACCCAGCGCAGCGACGGCAGCCGGAACAGGGTCTTGCGGAGGTTGGCGAAGGCGAGCCGGTCTTCCTGATCGGGCCAGAGCATCGCCGCGATCTCGGCCCGCGTCACCCACTGGCGCCGCAAGGCGAGCAGGACGACGAGCTGGGTGCGGCGTTCGAGGGCAAGCGCCGTCCGGGCACCCCCGGACTCGACCGTCGGCGAGCCGAACAGGTGCAGGCGGACCGGCCCGTGCATGGGCCAAGTATCGCAGGGGCGTCGAGGGTGGAACGCCGGTGGAACGCAGGCCTCAGCACAGTGCGTCCATGCCCATTGCACGCCACCCTGCCGCGCGGCCGCCGGCCGCCGGCCGAGCCGCTTCCGGCGACGCCGCGCCCGGCCCTGCCGCGCCGGCGCCGGCCGTCGACCGGCCGTCCCGGCTGTCGCCGTGGGCGCACGGCGACTACGCCGTGATCGGGGCGACGCTGGCGATCGTCGCCGAACAGCTGGTCGAGGCCGCCGACGTCCGCGCCGGCGAGAAGGTGCTCGACGTCGCCGCCGGCACCGGCAACGCCGCGCTGGCCGCGGCGCGGCGCTACGCCCACGTCACCGCCACCGACCCGGCGCCCGCCTTGCTCGAGCAGGCGCGCGAGCGGGCGCGGGCCGAGGCGCTGCCGCTCAGCTGCCGGGTCGCTGGCGTCGAGGCGCTGCCCTTCGGCGACGCCAGCTTCGACATCGTGCTCTCGACCTTCGGCGCCACCTACACCGCCGACGAGGCCGGGGCGGCCCGGGAAATGCTGCGCGTGTTGCGCCCCGGCGGTCGCATCGGCCTGGCGAGCTGGACGCCGCGGGGCTTCGTCGGCCGGCTCTGCCACGCCGTCGGCGCCCACCTGCCGCCGGTCGCCAGCTGCACCTCGCCGACGCGCTGGGGCAAGCCCGCGCACCTGGCGGCGCTGTTCGGCCTGCCGCCTGCGCAGCTGCAGTGCCGCTGGCGTCGCTTCGACTTCCGCTATCGCTCCGCGGCGCACTGGGTGCAGGTGTTCCGCGACTTCCACGGCCCGCTGCATCGCGTCTTCGCGGCCCTCGACCCGGCCCGCCAGCAGGCGCTCGAGCAGGCCATCACGGCCTTGCTGCAGGCCGCCAACACCGCCGGACCGGGCTCGCTCGTGGTGCCGGCCTCCTATCTCGAAGCCGTGATCACGCGGCCCGCGATTCCTTCGCCCGCGGCGTAGCCGCGCCTCTCTCCGTCGACCCCGCCCTGAGGAAACTTCGCATGTCACGTTACGACAACATCCTGCAGACCATCGGCAACACCCCGCTGGTGCGCCTCAACCGGCTCGCGCCCGCCGGCGTCGAGGTCTACGTCAAGCTCGAGTCCTTCAACCCGCTCGGTTCGGTCAAGGACCGGATGGCGCTCGCGGTCATCGAGGACGCGGAACGCCGCGGCACGCTCCGCCCGGGGCAGACCGTGATCGAGGCGACCAGCGGCAACACCGGCATCGGCCTGGCGATGGTCTGCGCGCAGAAGGGCTACCCGCTGGTGCTGACCATGGCCGAAAGCTTCAGCGTCGAGCGGCGCAAGCTGCTGCGCTTCCTCGGCGCCCGGGTCGTGCTCACGCCCGCCGGCGAGAAGGGCAGCGGCATGCTCAACAAGGCGATGGAGCTGGCCGAGAAGAATGGCTGGTTCCTCTGCCGGCAGTTCGACAACGAGGCCAACGCCGAGGTCCATACCCGCACGACGGCGCGCGAGATCCTGGCCGATTTCGAGGGCGAGCGGATCCATGCCTTCGTCTCCGGCTTCGGCACCGGCGGCACGCTGCTCGGCACTGCCCGCGGGCTGAAGGCCGCCGATGCCGCGATCCGCGTCGTCGTCGCCGAGCCCGACAACGCGCCGCTGCTCGCCAGCGGCATCGCCCAGCAGCGCGACGCCAGCGGCAAGCCGTCGGCGAGCCATCCGATGTTCCGCCCGCACCTGATGCAGGGCTGGAGCCCGGACTTCATCTCCGGCCTCACCGAGAAGGCACTGGCCGAGCGGCTGGTCGACGAGATCGTGCCGGTCAACGGCAACGAGGCGATGCGGATGGCGCGCGAGCTGGCGACCAAGGAAGGCATCTTCGTCGGCACCTCGAGCGGCGCCACCCTCGCCGCCGCGCTCGACGTGGCGCGGCGCGCGCCCGACGGCAGCCGCATCGTCTGCATGCTGCCCGACACCGGCGAGCGCTATCTGTCGACGCCGCTGTTCGAGGGCATCGGCGTCGACATGAACGACGAGGAGCTGGCGCTCTCGCGCTCGACCCCGGGCAATCGCTTCGACGCACCGACGCCGCAGCCGGCGGCGGTGGCCCCGGCGCCGGTCGTCGCGCCGCGGCCCGAGCCGGTCGCCCCGGTCGTCGATGCCGGCGCCGAGGCCTACGTCGCCCAGGTCATCGCCGACAACGCCGTCGTCATGTTCTCGCTCGAGTGGTGCGAGTTCTGCTGGGCGGTGCGCAAGCTCCTCGGCCGGCTGGACATCGCCTTCGAGAGCGTCGACCTCGACTCGGTGGCGCTGCAGCAGCACGACCTGGGCACGCAGATCCGCGCCGTGCTGAGGGCCCGCACCGGCTCGCCGACCATCCCGCAGATCTGGATCGCCGGCACGCACATCGGCGGCGCGACCGACCTGTTCGAGGCGATGCGCGACGGCCGGATGCAGCGGCTGCTGGCCGAGGCCGGCGTCACGCTCGCGCCGGACCTGGACATCGATCCGACCCAGTTCCTGCCCAAGTGGCTGCATCCGCGCAAGGCGGCGTGAGCGAAGGAGGCACGACATGAGCTTCATCGCCACCATCGCTCCCGACGCCGCCGCCGGCGCCACGGCCGAGATGTACCGGCGCCAGCAGGCCTCCTGGAGCTTCGTTCCGAACTACGCCAAGGTCTTCAGCCATCGGCCCGAGATCATGGCCCGCTGGGGCCAGCTGCTCGCGGAGATCAAGCGGCCGATGGAGCCGCGGCGCTTCGAGCTGGTGACCTTCATCGCCGCGCACGCGCTCGGCAACACCGCCTGCACGCTGACCCACGGCAAGGCCCTGCGGCCGTTCTTCAGCGATGCGCAGATCCTGGCGATCGCCAAGGGCCGCCTCGACGGCGTGCTCGACGCCGCCGAGCAGGCGATGCTTCGCTTCGCCCGCCAAGTGGCGATCGACGCCGCGCGCGTGACCGCGGCCGACGTCGCGGCGCTCGCCCGCCACGGCTTCGCCGATGCCGAGATCTTCGACATCGCCGCTGCCGCCGCGGGGCGCGCCTTCTTCACCAAGATGCTCGACGCGCTCGGCGTGCTGGCCGACGCCCCCATGGGCCCGATCGACGCCACCTTGCGCCGCGCCTTGACGGTGGGACGACCGATCGACGAGCGCCCGCCGGCGACGATGCCGGCAGCCCCGCCGCTGCACGCCACCCTCGAAGGAGACCGACATGCCGCCTGATGCCGCCGAAATCGGTCGGATGCAGCCGCTGCTCGCGAAGATCGCCGCCGGGCTCGACGACTTCCTGAAGTTCGAGCATCCGGATGCGCTTCACCCCGGCCAATCCTGGCGCCAGCGCCTCGACCGCCCGCTGCCGCGCGCCGGCATCGGCATCGACGGCGTTGCCGACGAGCTCGTGCGGCATGTGATCCCGAACGGCTCGTCGGTGCCGCGGCCCGGGTTCAGCTCGTTCATCACCACCGGCGCGGTGACGGCGTCGGCATTGGCCTCGACCGCGGCCGGCATCGCCGCGCCGCAGCGCTACGGCCACACCGCGTTCAACTTCCTCGAGGAGCTGTCGCTGCGCTGGCTGGCCGAGATGCTCGGCCTGCGCGGGATGGAGGGCGTCTACAGCAGCGGTGGCTCGGTGGCCAACCTGCTGGCGCTCGGCGCGGCACGCCAGCGCGCCTTCGAGCGGCTCGGCCGTGACCCGGCGGCCGACGGCATCGACCGGCCGGTCGCCGTCTACGCCACCACCGAAGCGCATCACACGATCCAGCGCGCGGCGGGGGTGCTCGGCATCGGCCGCCGCGCGGTGCGCGCGATCGCGTGCGACCGGCGCGGGCGGATGCGGGTCGATGCGCTGCGCACTGCCCTGGCCGAGGATCGGCGTGCCGGCGTGCTGCCGATGGCGATCGTCGCCAACGCCGGCACCACCAACACCGGCGCCATCGATCCCCTGCAGGAGATCGGCGAGATCGCGCAGAGCGCCGGCGTCTGGTTCCACGTCGACGGCGCCTACGGGCTGCCCGGCGTGCTCGACGAGCGCGTGGCGCCGCTCTACGCGGGGCTGGAGCTCGCCGACTCGGTGATCGTCGATCCGCACAAGTGGCTGGGCGCCGCGGTGGGCGTGGCCGCCACCTTCGTGCGCGACCGCGAGCTGCTGCGCCGCGCCTTCACGCAGGAGCCGGCGGCATACCTGGAAGGCAGCATGGAGGCGGCGAGCGTGGCCACCCCGGCGATCGAGCACTCGATGGACGACCTCGGCGTGCCGTACTACGACTTCGGCGTCGAGCTGAGCGCGCCGAGCCGTGGTGTCGTCGTCTGGGCGCTGCTCCGCGAGATCGGCGTCGCCGGCATGACCGAACGGATCCGCCGCCACAACGACATGGCGCGCCACATCGCGCAGGTCGCCGCGGCGCATCCGAAGCTGGAGTTGCTGCTCGAGCCGACGCTCTCAATCTGCTGCTTCCGCTACGTCTCGGCGGTGGTCGGCGATCTCGACGCGCTGAACCAGCGGCTGCATCGGCGGTTGACGCGGGAGAACCGCAACATGCCGAGCACCACCCGGGTGAACGGCAAGCTGGCACTGCGGCCCTGCTTCATCGGCGCGCGCAGCACCTTCGAGCACGCCGAGGCGCTGGTCGCGGATGTGCTGCGCATCGGTGCGGAGCTGGAGCGCGAGGCGGTACCCTGCATGGCCGACGAACCCGCCTAGACCCGGCCGAGCTCCTCCGCCTGTCGCGTCGACGGGTGCGCCGGGCCGAGGTTCTGCTGCAGATGGGGCAGGGCTTCGCGGGCCAGCGCGGCGGCGCCCGACCGGTCGCCTTGCTGCACCCGCACCTGGGCTTCGAGCAGCAGGCCCTCGCCCACCGACGCAGAGGAGGCGGCGTCGATCGCTTCGGCCCGGGCCCGGGCGAGCGCATCGCGGGCATGGGCCAGGGCCGGCCCGCGGTCGGACGCGGCGAGCGACACGCGCGCAGCGACGGTGAACGCGTCGCGCTGCAACGGATCGGCGCGCCCCCGGGCCGCGAGCTTCTGCAGTGTCTGCGCGGCCAGGTCGCTCGCCTCGGGGCCGGCGCCCCGTGCCAGCGCCAGCGCGGCGCGGGCCGCCAGCACCTGCAGGCCGAGGCGGCTGCCGCGCTCGATCTCCTTCTCGACATCGGGCAAGGCCTGCAGACGGGTCTGCGCCTCGTCGAGCTTGCCGGCTTCGATCAGGGCACGGATGGCGCGGATGCGGCTCAGCTCCTCGAACAGCCGATTGCCGGCGGACTGCGCGCCGGAAGCGGCGGCATCGAACGCCGCGCCCGCCTCCGGCCAGCGATGCAGGCGCGACATGATCTTGCCGGCCCGCTCGTCGATGGCGAACTGCGGAATCTGGTGGTCGACGGCGACGTGCGGATCGGCGCGGATCTGCTCGTGCAGCGCCAGCGCCGCGAGCGGCTTGCCGCCCACCGTGAGCATGTCCAGCTCCTGCATGGCGATGGTCAGGTCCTGCTGGGTGCCCTGCAGGCTGAGTTGCTTCAGGGCTTCGCGGGCCTTGCGTGAGGTCAGGTAGCTTTGCCGGTAGTCGCCGCCATCGGCCTGGCTGAGCGCGAGCTGGTTCAGGGCCGACATGTAGATCGTGTCGCGCGTCAGGCCGAGGCGCTCGAAGGTCTCGACGCTCAGCGTCGCGACGCGCAGGGCCCGCTCCGACTGGCCGCGCAGCAGCGCCAGCTCGGCCTCCGCCTGCCAGCACTCCGCCTGCGCCTCGATCGGCCGGCCGCGGGCCTGGCTCAGGTAGGGCAGCGCCGCCGCCAGCTCCTTGTCGGCCTCCTCGAACTTGCCCTGGACGACGTAGGCGTTGGCGAAGCCGCAGGCGATCACCGCGTGCTCGTTCGGATCGGCGACGTTGCGGGCCAGCGTGCGCATCTCGACCAGCACCGCCAGGGTCTCGTCGATCGCGCCGAGCTCGAGGTAGCGCCCGCCGAGGCGACCGAGCAGCATCAGCTTCACCTGCGGCTCGTCGGCGTTCTGCCGGATCACCTGGCGGATCTTGGCGAGGCGCTCGAGCATGTCCTTCGCCGGCATCGCGCCCGGGTCGGAGTAGGCGAGATAGAGCAGGTCGAGGCTGGCGGTGGCGCGCTTCGCCTCGAGCTCGGCCTGCGCCCGGCGCTGGTTGGCTTCGACCGCCTGCCAGGCCGCCACGCCGGCGCCGACCGACAGCGCGAGGCCGATCGCCGTCGCCGCGGCGAGGCCCCAGCGGTGGCGCACCGCGAACTTGGCGGTGCGATAGCCGATCGAGTCGGGGCGCGCTGCCACCGGCTCCGAGCCGAGGTGACGGCGCAGGTCCTCGGCCATCTCCGCGGGCGAGGCGTAACGCTGCGCCGGCGCTTTCTTGAGCGCCTTGGCGACGATGTTCTCGAGGTCGCCCGCGAGCGCCCGCGCCAGCGCCGGCGATGCGGCCGCGAGCGGCAGGCGCGTCGGCTCGCGATCGACCACGGCCTGCATGCG